>JAOZLN010000107.1:2354-7993 GCA_029934845.1 Candidatus Sabulitectum sp. | reverse complement strand
AATAAGCAGGAACCTGAGCCGGAGGAAGATATTCCGGAACTGCCTGAAGAGCCCAGAAAAACACTTGAGGAGATCACAGAAGAAGCGGATGCACTTAAAAGTAGAATGAGCAACATTCTGAAGAAATTTGAGAGTGGAACACCAGATCTGTTTGGTGATTCTGAGTGAAAGCGATACGGAACTCTGCTAAAGCGGTGATCATTCAAGACGGAAAGCTTCTGACAATAAGAAACACTACCGATGGTCAGCACTGGTATCTGCTTCCGGGTGGTGGTCAGAATCATAATGAATCACTTATAGATGCCCTGAAAAGAGAGTGCATGGAGGAAGCCTCCATTGCAGTTGAAGTCGGTGATATTCTTTTTGTAAGAGATTACATTTCAAAAAATCATGAATTTGCAGAGACAGATAATGATGCCCATCAGGTTGAATTCATGTTCCAATGCTCTATCTCTGAAGATGCCGAACCACAGATGGGAGACGGCGCTGACCAGTGGCAGACCGGTGTTCAGTGGCTGCCTCTGAAAACATTGTCTGACTTCGCTCTTTATCCATCCGAACTCAAAGAAACCCTCGCAGCGGGTATTTCGAAGAATCACAACATCTATCTGGGTGATGTGAACTGATCAGATCAGCACTTTCTTACCAGAAGCGTCACCGAGAATACTGCTGCACAATGCCTATTCTCAGTTACTCTCCTGGTTCTTCAGCCAGTAGCGCACACTCCAGACATCGTGCTTAAAAAAAGAGTAAAGTCAAGCCACTAAGCTCAATTGTTTGACTTTGGGACTACCCACATTTTTCAATTTCACCCTCAGATACCATTAGTTCATTACTAAAAATCAAAGGGTTAAGTTCTCTACAACTCCCCAAATATTTAATCAATCACAGTTTGGCAAATCAGCAAAGAAGCATTATCTTTGATAGTATCAAATGATACTATCACGATTGGGCTATCCATGAACCCCCCCTACAGCATAACTGGAAAAATTTTAAACTTAGTTGCTTCGATTTCTGAAATAATAGGTGAGGTTAATTCAGCACATTTAAATAAACCTCCTATTGAATTAAGAAGAAAGAACAGGATACAAACTATTCATTCTTCACTGAAAATAGAGGGCAATACACTATCGATTGAGCAAATTACTGCAATTGTTGAGAATAAGCGAGTACTTGGTCCCAAGAAAGATATCTTAGAAGTTAAAAATGCAATAGCTGTTTATAATTACTTAGACAAGCTCAACCCTTTTAGTTTTATTTCTTTTTGCAAGGCTCATGGAATATTAATGGATGGACTTGTAGAATCACCAGGTGAATTAAGAAATAAAACTGTTGGAATTGCTAGAGGCTCTGAAGTTACCCATATCGCACCACCAGCTCATCTACTCCAAGCACTAATGAATGACTTATTTACCTATCTAAAAAATGACGACGACTTACTGTTGCTTAAAAGTTGTGTATTTCATTATGAAATGGAATTCATTCATCCGTTCATGGATGGGAACGGTAGGATGGGACGATTGTGGCAAACCTTAATTTTAAAGAGTGCTTACCCCGTATTTGAGTTCTTGCCAATTGATGCACAAATAAAAGAGCGTCAAGCAAAATACTATGAAGCACTGGGAAGATCAGACAACACAGGTAGATCAACAGTATTCATTGAATTTATGCTTGAAATCATTCTTGAATCATTAAATAAATTATTAAGTATTCAGAATACAAACCTGACAAATATTGACAGAATCAATTTGTTTAAATCCATAATTAAAGAAAAATATTTTACCCGCAAGGAATATCTAAGAAGTTTCAGAGAGATATCTTCAGCAACCGCTAGCAGAGATTTAAAGTTTGCTGTAGAAAACCGGCTTGTTAAAAAAAGTGGAGAGAAAAACACAAGTAGATATAGATTCAAGTAGAAGTAGTTCATAACACGACATTAAAACACCACATAATTAGCACTAGGTATGTGTAATTGCATTATAAACCGACGTTGAACCATCATCTACCATAGGGTAGTTTACCATTTGTCGGGATCTTTATCAGGAAAGGGTGGTTTAATCATTTTGTCTAATGGAATGTACATGGCCATCGTGGAAGAGTACCCCAGGGAGGTGATAAGTTTTGTTCTGATTGATCAGCCCGACAGCAAAACCCTCAACGGTCTCCGCCAGAGTATGTAAGGGTTGACTATCTCACAGGCATTTATCGGTGTGAGTTCCCACGGCTTTATCATTCACAGATGACCAGTATGGGGTACATGAATTTGTGTTACTAACAGAGAAGCAGACAATTTGATAGAGAAAAGAAGCCAGTGATTGACTTTGCTTAATGCTCTTGATTGTCATGAATCGATTAATAGTAATGTAAAATATATTGATATTCCACTTTTAAGCGTTTAAGAAAACAGACAAATAAGCACTGTGAGTTCACTGATCAAGTCGTTACTTGGATTTTTTGTCAATTCAGGGGTTTGCGGAACGTTAGGGCTTTGCGATATTGGCAATGATGGGGTGTTCTTCATACTCACTGGTTCATTATGGGCATTTAGGCCAGACTATTGTATACTCTAAATATTAACTGCTTACCACGTTATTTTCTGGGTGTACTCGAAAGGATTTATACGTTGCCTCCATCTAACGACAAACAGGGATCACTTATCTTCAAATCACTTATTCTCAGTGTACTCGCGCTGCTATCCCTTTGGCTGATTAACTCTTTCCATATCTTCGCCCAACCAATCTATTATGACTCTTTCTACACAATTGGAGCTGGAGCAAAGCTTTTCATGGAGGGCCATTCTTCATCTACATTTATGCTTTACGGGCTTATTAATCCGTTCTTTCTTGAGTGGCTTCTTAACAGTGGGCTCGCAGAGTCCGCCCCTTTCATTCTAAGGTTATTCCAACAGTTAATTACCTTCGGAATCATCACGGTTCTTGGGCTTTGCCTGCAACAGTTTTTTGAAGCAAAATCATTTTCTCGTACTCTGCCACTGGCTGCTCTTGCATTGTTAAGCTCAACAATAATGTTGAAGGAGTCTCTTGAACCCACGCCTGAGATTGGACTTTCACTAACAGTTTCTTTAATGATCTACCTGCTGATTAAATACAAACCATGTTTGAAGTACAATCTTTTACTTGGGTTTGTGCTTGCACTGTTCGTTGGTTTCAGACCTGTGGGAATGATACTCGCAATTCCCATTTTCCTTGTTCTACCGGAAAAACACAAGAGCTCTTTTGCGGGAAGGTACTGGAAGTGGGTCTTCCTTTCAATTACAGCGATTATACCATTATCTCTGGGTTTTCCGGAGGTACTATCATTCAATCCGCTATTTTTGCCAATCTTGCTTGTAGGTACAACACTAGTTTGTGTTATTATGGATATAAGGGATGGTAGTTCCAGAATATGGCTCAGCTATTTAACAATTCTATTGACTGCGGTATTGGTTGTATTGCTATTTTTCCCCCATTACGTAAAGCACTGGAGCGAGCTTCTTCGTCAGATCAACGACTATCACATTTCTAGAGAAGTTCCCGTTAATGATCTGAATATCTTTCTATCTTCTCTCGGCTTAACTATAATGTACCTTTTACTGGTTTTCCCCGGACCTCTGGCTGCAATCGGGTTTCTCTCTGCAGTTTGCTACTCAATTCGGGAAAAGTATTTTCCCCACAGAAAGCTTCTATGGACAATTGCCATAGGATTTTTGCCATTCTTAATAACCACTTGCAGAAATCTGAATATGCAATCCCGTTACCTTATTCCGTTATCTCCTCTTGTTTTTCTTGTGGCTGCATTCGGGATAAGAAAACTACTGACTAACAAGATTTTTGCTTTACTTCTTGCTATTCCACTGATCGTATCTGCTTTTCAGCTCGCGGAGGCTGTCCAATACGGTAAGAAAGGCGGAATGCTTTTAGCACTGAAAGAACTTTCTTCTATGCCTCCCGGTCTGGTCACTGTGATGAATCTAGAAGTATGCACACCAGAGTATTACGATGAAACCGATCCCGTCTTTTATCCAATCCTGCCCTTTGTCTCACAGATTTATCACAGTGCATCACATCTTAATGCTGAATATTGCATTTCGTACGGAGAGCTACCGGACAACTTTGAAGTCTACAAAAAGTTTGGCTACAGAAATGAAGAGCGTTCAGTAGAAATAAGAAATTCCAACAATCCAGAACTTACTGACTTTAAACAATATCTCTGCGAGCCATTTGTCTGGAAGCACTGGACGATAGCTTTGTTGGGTGTAAGAAACACTCGTTAAACCATCTCCAACTCTCTGTTCTCAGCAGTACATGCTAATTCAGCAACTGAAGTTTTATACCGGTTGCATGGTCACTGGCCTGTAATCGGACAATGTAGATCCCTGAAGGAACCTGGTGGCCATTGTTGTTTGTACCATTCCATATAACAGATCGCATGCCTGCGGCTTCTTCAGCGTCAACGAGGGTTCTTACCTCTCTGCCGGACAGATCGTAAACTTTCAGAGATACGTAGCTGTCCTGGTTCAGTTCATAGCTGATGGCAGTGCTGGAGTTGAACGGATTCGGCGAGTTCTGATTCAATACAAGCCCGCTTTGTGGAAGAGTACCCTCGTCTTCAATACCGCTTCCATCATTGTATTCAAAAGCTCCCACATCAGGTGCAGAACCGAAGTACTGATCTGGAGTCATGTTAACAAGTGTGTCTTCGCCCAGCACAAAGAAGTTTATTCCTGTGTCGATACAGGCAGAAGTGGCAAGAAGATTGAAATCTTGATTGTCAGGATCAACAAACTGAGGGTCTTCGTAAAAGCTGTTTGTTCCAGTTGCACCACATGACATGTCGAGGTCGCAGTAGTAAGCCTCTGCATAGCCTGACATGCTCAGGTAAACATCATTGCTGTACATGCCGGGGTTATCGTAAACAATGGTATTCACAAAGTAGCCTGTTCCATATGCAAGAAAAACCCCACCACCATCGGTAGCAACTGCAGAGTTCCCGGAGATCGTGCAGTTAATCAGGAAAAGAGTATTGCCCATGCCAAGGGTGTGAATTGCCCCACCTCCGGAGTACATTGTGTAGTTGTCGGCAAAAAGACAGTAATTAAACAAAGTTCTGTCTATCATGTAGCCCGAGACGGCTCCTCCACCGTACAGGCAGTCATTTTCAATGAAGTGGCAGTTTGTGAACTCCGAGTAGTTATCAGCTGAGAGCTTGATGGCACCGCCTTCTCCGTAGGCATGGTTTCCAGTGAAGACACAATCGGTGAAAATGCTTGCTGTGGTAGAGAAAGCATAAATTGCTCCGCCCATGCCGTTGTCTTCTCCTGTTGCCTCGTTGTTGGCAAACACGCAGTTTGAAACAACTGCATTGGAGGTAAGCAGAGCCAGCCCTCCTCCGTGGATATCGGGGTAATCACCTGAAGTTTTTCCGTATTCTATTCTGCAGTATGACAGCGTGCAGATATCATCAGAGTCGACCCGTATTCCACCCCAGCCTGTGGCCAGGTCATCTGTTGTGAAGTAAATGCTGTCTGCTTCGGTTCCAACAGCCTGCAGCTCTCCGTTCACTGTGAACTTGTAGTGTCCCTGGAAGTTGATCTCTACACCCGGTTCTATTGTAAGAAGAAGGCCTGTTGGAACAAGCAA
>JAOZLN010000107.1:0-2344 GCA_029934845.1 Candidatus Sabulitectum sp. | reverse complement strand
AACAATGATCTCTCCTGTGACCTCATAGGGAGATCCTGCAGCTGTCCAGTTACCGGATTGATTCCCGGATACAACTGTTTGAGCCAGTGCGATCACCGGAAAAATAAATACAACCAGTAATACTATTGTTTTTCTCATGCAGATTTCCCTCCCGATTTATTCTGTTTTACTCTTGCCCTGTTTTTGATGTATGAAACTAATATTTTCCAGTCTTGAAAACACAGAGCGAAAAGACCTCCAATGGCCCCTGAAGAGGCAAGTCCTACCGGGCATCCAGGTTGTCCACAAAATGGACAGACAGAAAAGGCTGCGTACAGACCTGTGAAGCCAAACCATAACCCTATGAATCTAAACAGACGACCGAACGGAGACATTTTCCGGGCGGGTATATTCTCTTTCACTGTTCTTGCTCCTTCTTGCAAAGAAATATATTACAAAAAACAAAATATATGTTTAGCGTCAACCATGGCTGCTGGAAGGTCAAAAGAAATATTACCGGGCTTATGTGTTGTGTTAACCGTAAGCGGCCTTCTTGTAAGTGCTCAGGAATCTATTGACGCTAATCGGCATATACAGCTATTCTTTCTGAAGAAGGAATTGATCGTTTGAACATTTTGCCAGACTGGTTGAAGCCGGAAGGATTTGATTGCAATGACTTTTAAAGCAATTCTGTTATTTTCTGTTTGTCTTCTGCTTCTATTTCCATCGTGCGGGGAAGACGCGGTCGGCCCTTCTGACCCCTACGATCTGTGGTATTCCCAGCAGAACGAGTCGATTGTTTTTCTTTCAAAAGCTCATTCTTCAGAAGGAGAGATCTATCTTCTTGATAAGTCAGGTGAAATATCCAGGCTTACCAGCAACAGCAGGCACGAGAACAATCCTGCGATCTCACGCGATGGTTCCATGGTTGCTTTTCAGGCCGGCGATCAGTACGACATGAGCACATGGGAGATATATGTGCTGGATATTGCTTCAGGTGCAGAGACCAGACTTACTGACAATAATGTGATAGATGCCCACCCTGACTGGGGTCCCGGAGACAGCCTTCTTGTATTCAGCTCCTGGCATGATTCCACAGGAGCCCCAACAGAAGCCGCAGATATATTCACAATGCGTACAGACGGAACGCAGGTCACCAGGCTGACAGATTCACCCTGGGAAGACAACGATGCGGAATGGTCTCCGGATGGTGCATTCATAGCATTTAAATCAAACAGGATCACTCAGATATCCGCCAGAGAGGAGATCTTTGTGATGGATGCTGACGGGTCGGATCAGACACGGCTGACAACTACCGCTGGATGGCAGTCTGACCATGATCCAAGCTGGAGCCCCGACAGCAGAACAATTATTTACAGCCACTACAACGGTTCACGGCAGTGGTTCGATATTGCAGACCCGGATATTTTTACAGATCACTGGAATGAATTGATCCCCTGGAATGTTTTCTCTGTGGATCTGCAGGGAAATTCTGAACAGCTCACTGATGTAGTCTATATTGCCGGGCTTCCAGTGTTCTCTGAAGACGGAAGCAGTATTCTTTTTCTAAGAATGGATCTTATCTTTGACACATCAGGAAAATTGATAGGTGCAGACCATCCACTGATCCTTATCCCGGAATACGGAGGAACAGGCCAGCAGTTGATACCTGATAATCAGCACACAGGTACCCTGGAGTACCACGACTGGTAGAAGCATCAGCTGTAGTAAATTGGAGGAATCCAATGAGTGAAAAATGGGTAACAGTTTCAGTTCTCTTGTTTTCGGCTGTATCTGTACGCGTCCAGAAGTTCATCGGTTGAGCTGGGATGGAACTGATGATTCCGGTAATTCTTTCAGTGCAGGGATATTTTTCATCAAGCTTGAGGTCGACGGTCAGCAGCTGACAGTAGAAAAGTGCACTCTGATAAGGTAGATCGATCCGGTTCTGATTAGTACAGCTTATGGAAACTACGAAAAACAATAATTTTCTTCATTTTCTGTAATCCGTTATCCATTTTCTTTTGGAGTTTCCAGCCATTCTTCAAGTAGAAGGCAATTGCCCTGTGGTTCTGCTGGTGAACATTAAGGAAGATAGCTTTGCAGTTTCCGCTGGTTGCCAGCTGAACAGTTCTTTCAATGATAAGACCTGAAGCTTCGGTACCCCGCATTTCGGGAATCAGATAACAGAACTCAAGCAGAGCATTCTCGGGTTGTTTATGCATGGGGAAAGCGCTGAGATAGCCCACCGGTTCATCGTTAAAGTAAAGAAGAGAAGCGAATTCCTTATTCCAGGACTGTATTCGTCTTACCGCTTCAAAGTAGTATTTCCTTTCACTGGCAACATCTACTTCAGTTTCAGGCA
>JAOZLN010000106.1:5495-8012 GCA_029934845.1 Candidatus Sabulitectum sp. | reverse complement strand
AATACAATTTACTTCAAATCGCCGCAACAGCTTTTTTAGTATTGGTTACCTTCTTATCATTTTTTCAGGATCTCAATTGACAATCCATTTTAATAAAGCAAACAATGCTTTCAATGCCCGTGTCTAGCAAAAGTACTCTTCTCTTCTATAATGATTTTTTATCATGCTTGACATCAAGCCGGGTTACATATATCGTATTTACTGTTCATTTAAATCAAAGGGGGAAGTGATGAGATTTACTGTTCTGTTTCTGTTAGTCTTTTCTGCTGCTACTGTTTTTGCTGCCAATGATCTTCTTGTTCTGCACTGTGAAGGTTCCGGTACGCTGAATCTGGCTCACGCCAATTTCGATTCCAATCCTTTCTATGGATCTGTTGATTACCTCGACGGCAGCGTTGCTATTGTTCCTTTAACCACCCTGCAGAATTATACATGTGTTCTTACCTGGAACAACTACCAGTACCAGACTGGGCAGGGAGACATTCTTGCTGATTACGTAGATGGTGGCGGCAAAGTAGTTATTCTTGGCTGGGCACTTTCTCAGTGCTACGGACGAATTCTTGATGATCCAGCATACTGCCCCCTGGTAGGAGGAAGCAATCAGTCTGCAACTGTTGCCCTTGGAACCACATATGCCCATGACATACTTGATGGAGTGTCAGCTATTTCAGGCATACATTACTGGGTAACTGCCTCTCTCGAGTCTGGAGCTACTCTTATCGCAGACAATACAGGCGGCAGTTCGCTTGTTGCAATTAATACCGGTAACAGCGTTGTTGGCGTTAACCTTGTTGCTGGAGACTACATCGGTTGGACAGGTGATGGCTGGGTTCTTCTGAACAATGCAGTCGAATACCTTATGGATGCCGTTCCTCTTCAGCGATCCTCATGGGGAAGCATAAAAACCAGCTTCTAATTTTTGATATACACCAGTGACTGCCTCTGTTTCTCAGGGGCAGTTTCTGTATCCCCATAATTGATACATATTGCTTAGAGGCCACACACTCTTAATAATGGCTACAAAAGTGAACCCCGAAAATTGGAGATCAGAAAATGAAAATTCCACTTAGTGCAATTATGCTCTTTCTATTCATTTTTCTTTCCTGCGGGTCCACCACATCCGAGGAACAAGACGATATTGCTGGTGGGTTTTCTCCGCCTGATGATCTAGGGCTTTCGGTTTACAGATCTGCTGTACTGAGTGTTGACCTGCATCTTATTCTTAGAGATGAAATTGACTGGGAAACTGCAGTACATATTCCCTCCATTCAAGTTACTTATGACGACAATGACCGGATCATTGAGGCAGCAGGTCTATGGATGGGCAGACCCAGCGATCGCGTCAATGTAGCGAATTTCGCTCCAATGCTCAGGATCAGCTATGAACAGAATATTCAGACTGTGGCATTCTACTGGGCAGATGGAGAGCCTTTTAAAGAAATGGGATTCTGCGGTTACAGAATTACAAGATCTGATGATGATCTTTTCTCTACCATGGAATTTCTTCAGGAAGATGGATCAGTTCTTGTGGATCCATCCGGTATTGCCTACCGGCAGATCCAGAATGAAGGAGACGGCTGGTTCATAGAGACCATGCATGATGAAGACGATGCACTTATTCCCTTTTCAGAAAACGGCGTGTATGCAGTTCGCCAATGTCTAAACTCAATGAAAAACCAGATAGCCTCAGAAAATGTTGACAGTATTGGTCAATTGCTTCCCATTACCGAGGAAGTGTACCTTATCGAGAGAGATTTTGATAGTACAGGTCATCTGATTGAAAGAAAAAACTATGATTCAGGTGGACATATAATTGAAAGCCCCGGCAGCCCCGGGTGGGAAACTTTTGAAGTTTCACCAACAGGTCTTACGACCGCCTACTCTGTACTTGATCCTGATGGTTCCCCAGCTTTAGATATGTACGGCGTAAGTACAAATGTGATCGAATACGACCAGTACGGTAGAATTACTAAAACAACAAGATACGATATCAATGGTGATCCCACCACTATCGCTGGTGTCTGGGGAACTGAAAAAAAATATGATGATGATCTTCTTCAAACCACAGCCACTTCTTTTGACGGCAATGAAGAACCAGTGGACGCAAATGGTTTTGCAACTGTTGTAACAAGATCAGACCTTTACGGTAACAGCAGCAGTGTCAGTTTCTTTCATTCCGGTGGTGAACCAGCTTTTGATCATATTGATGTTCACCAGTACAGGTTTATCTATACCGAACACAGCAAGCTTCTTGAGCGACAGGTATGGAACTCTGCCGGCGAACCGGATACGTGCAGTCTGGGTTTTCATACAGAGCTGTACATATATGACGAGAATGGTAATTTCCAGCAGACAGAGTATCTGGATGCAAACGGTAATGCAATCGACTACTGACCTGAACAAACGATACAAAACAAACAAAATCTTACTTTTCACAAATACAACAGCCCCTCCTGCAAAGAAGGAGGGGTTGTAAGAAATGGCATTCAGACCTGCAGATCTACAGCAACATTCTCG
>JAOZLN010000106.1:0-5485 GCA_029934845.1 Candidatus Sabulitectum sp. | reverse complement strand
TAAGGCAATGTAATCTTTAAATGTGCGATTACAATATACGCCCCGTCTGTCAATAGTAAATAGATACAGGAATTGACCCAAATCCCTCATCAACCCCTGTTCAAATAGTATTGTCATTTCCTGTACCTGTAGAGGCTGAATTGTATCTATTTGACGCATCGGCCATATTGTTTTTATGCCTGCTGCCTCCATAGGGATGATGCATATCAGAAAGTAGTAGAACCTGATTTCTCGTTAATAAACGAAAGCCCCTCCTTTAAAAAGCATATCCGAAATTAATTTCGAACCGATTAAGATTCTTTGCCCAATCAGAGTATGAAACATATGAGATACCGACTGAATAACCATTTTCCCAACCACAACTAATTCGTTTATATGAAGCGGATTCCGGCATCTCTTCCGTCTCGGATTGACCGCCCACGGTGGCAGTAATGCTGACCTCGGCAGAACCGAGCCCTACAATAAAATACATGTCGTCAACAAATCCGAATACTAGGTTCCCACCAATATCATACACGTTCGTTGTAGCTCTGCCGGTAGTTCCTCCAACCACATAGCTTTGTGGCAGGAAACTTGCACCAAAATGAGGACCTATGCCAAGATACATATCATCCATCCTGATTCCAGCTGCGAGAGTACTCATAAGACCAAAACCCGTCTTACTGGCGGACTTGTCCGCTAGTTGATCCCAGATTTGAAGCGAACCAAAAAGCCCGCCGCCAAGTGCAAATGAAACGAATTCCTGTTCTGCTACGGGCTTTTCTTCAGTGGTAGGCTCAACCACTATTATTTGTTCCGGTAAGGGCTTTTCTTCAGTGGTAGGCTCAACCACTATTATTTGTTCCGGTAAGGGCTTTTCTTCCGTGGTGGGCTCGACCACAACCACCGGTGCTGGTACGGGCTTTGCATCCGTGACGGGCTCGACCACAACCGCCGGTTCTGGTATGGGCTTTTCTTCTGCGACGGGCTCGACCACACCCACCGGTGCTGTTATTGGTGCTTCTTCTGCGACGGGCTCGATCTCTATCTTTTCTATTTCCGTCATGGAATAGACAAAGAGACTACCGTCTGCAGTTTCGATTCTCACGGTTTCAAGACTGAGTTCAATGATTTGGCCGCGAATGATACTACCATTTTTCACATACAAAACGTCAACGGTTGGCGATTGTGCGAATAAGGTTGCTGCGAAGAGGATTACGACGGCAACCAACATAAATAGTTTTTGCATTGTATTCTCCTTTTCTACATCCCCCAAAAAATAATTTGGCTGAAGGTCTTCATGAGATTGAAGATCAAAATACAGTTTCAATTCCCATTTATCTCCCTTCACTATGATTTATAAAAAGTGAAGCAACGCATGTCAGTTTTAGTCTTACCGGCCCAGCATGATTACCATCAAACTACCCGAAGCTAGAATAAGAGAGGTGTGTATATAAGTCAATAGCTAGATGATACCGTCCATTCCAGTAGGAATAATATTTTCAGGACACAGTCTTATGTGCTGGTATCCTTTACTATTCTTAGCTGGAACCCATTTCTTGGAGAAGTAAGAAAACTCTCTGACTTGGGAATCAGCACTGTGTGCATAGATGAATTGGAACTGGCCTTATTCCTTTTCTCCTAACGGGTCGAGGACAGCTCTGGGCCGTGTTTCTTAATAAGGTCTTAACATAGACGCCTGAAATGCAGCAGTGTGAAGACTATATTTGCTTACCAGGGGCACTGTGTCAGTAAGTGTCCAGTGGAAAATGGTCTTCCCCGGTGAACAATACAAGATTATAGTAGGATCAAGTTTTATTGTTAACCTGAGGGGTGTAGTACAATGACTGTTTCATCATATCGGATAAATGTGTTACTTGCTCTTTCGATGATCCTGGCAGGATCGTCTTTTGCGCAAAGCGATGACCCTGTAGAAGCCTGGGTCTCTCTGTTCTGTGGACCTGGAGGTGGATCCGATTCAGCCTACGATATAGCGGTTGACCAGGCCGGAAATGTATATGTTGCAGGAGAAAGCCAGAGCGATAGCACCAGCTCTAGAATCGGGAACTATGATATCGTCACAATCAAGTACAACTCCTCTGGCGCGGAGCAGTGGGTTGCCCGTTTTGACAGTACAGCGAGTAGCAATGATCGAGTTTCGGCCATTGCACTTGACGAATCCGGGAATGCCTATGTGACGGGGTTCAGCACCGGTGTCGACACTGGTTCCGAATGCATAACGATCAGCTATAACTCTTCCGGAGAGATACGATGGCTTACCCGATACGACAGATCGGGAAATGGAGGCAACCAGGGCACCGATATCGTAGTCGACCGGGCAGGGAACGTCTTTGTAAGCGCGCTGGCTGACCATGGCTTCACTACCATCATGTACGACTCCACTGGAATTGAACAATGGGTCGCCAGCCTCAAAAACTCCGGCTCCCCCGCTGCGATCGCGCTGGATGCTGCAGGGAATGTACTAGTCACGGGATACACGGGGCAGGGCATTTTAAATTTCGACATGGCCACGGTCAAGTACTCCCAAACGGGTGAAGAGCTGTGGGTCGCTTCGTATATAGGTCCAGCCCATGATATGGATTTGGCAGAGGCAATCGACTCTGATGCCCAGGGAAATGTTTACGTCACCGGACGCAGTATGGGGCGTGATGCCGAAATGGACATAGTTACGATCCGGTACAACGGCTCCACTGGAGCTGAGGAATGGATCGAACGCTTCGACAGGAACGGTAATGACGGAGGTAATGCCCTTGTCGTTGATGATAGCGCCGGGATAGTCTATGTGACGGGATACAGTGGCGGGATATCGGACTATACAACCATCGCATACAGTCTCGCCGGAGAACAGAAATGGGTTGCCTTCTACCACTATCTGGAAAGTGTAAGCGACAGAGCAAATGCTGTTTCGCTAGACGAATACGGTAACATTTATGTGACAGGTATCAGTGCCGGATTCGGTAACAGCTTCTGTGGCGACTATGCCACAATCATGTATAACCCGTCCGGAGTACAACAGTGGGCTGCACGATACAGCAGCCCGGGGAGCTTCGACGATCAGGCCAACGCCATTGCAGTAGACGGAGCGGGAAGCGTTTACATAACCGGGTATGTCAACGATCTCAGATATGACAACATTGCCACCATCAAGTATGAGCAGAGTATGGCCGAAGATGAAGCAGAGCGGGATCCTCAACCAGAACTCATCATCGAATAGTGCCGAATCCTGATTTGTATCCCTGATGATTCTTAGTGGATAGCTCTGGAACAATCACAGTCAGGTCGACTAAGAATACATAATAACCATTATGGATGATAATGCGAATGTTTCAATGTATGCAACGTTCATTAGGAGGCTTTTTTGTGTTTTTACCTGGCAATTCTGGGGCTACTGGGAAACATCATAACATTTGAGATCACTCCTGACACCTCTGGTCTTCGGTTTCAGGATGAGGGTTCCTATCAAAGAATTATCCTTGAGAATCATCTTTCGCCCGGGTTGCAGGGTGAACCAGACCTCCCTGCTCTTCCAATCAGAATAGCTCTACCCTGTGGAATGAGGGCAACAGGCATTTCCCTAGAATCCTGCACATATGAGACTCTTCCCGGCACTTACAATATCTTCCCGGTGACACCTGTTCTTTGCGGCTTTGAACTGGAGCCTTCCATTCCCTTGCCTGACAAAGAAATCTACTTGAGCAACTCCTTCTTTCCGGATAATGCCATGGATGTATGGCACTCAGGAAATCTCTGGGGATTCCCCATTGCCAGTTACTGGCTGAGGCCGGTTCAATGGAACCCCGTAACAGGCCAGGTAAGAGTTCTAACCTCTGCTGTTGTTTCACTGGAGCTTGAGAGTTCCGGCTTTTTCCCTGTAAGCGAAAGAACATTGTGGAGTGAGAATACTGCCAGAG
Organism: Candidatus Sabulitectum sp.; assembly: GCA_029934845.1. GTDB lineage: Bacteria > Fermentibacterota > Fermentibacteria > Fermentibacterales > JCC-6 > Sabulitectum. Next base: position 1,574 of record JAOZLN010000106.1, on the reverse strand, counting down.
ATGTAATCCGCAGGATGGTGATTAATCCGGAGGATGTGTTCTCTTCAGGAGCGTCAATTGTTTCCCCTGAAGATCTGGAGTACGGACAGTATGTGATTATAACTGTGCCTGAATACCTTTCCCCCATGCAGGATCTTGCAGCATGGAAAACCTCAAAGGGAATTCCGGCAACAGTCCATACAACAGATTGGATTCAAACCACATACCCGCAGTCAGATCTTCAGCGCAGTGTTAGGGCATTCCTTACAGACTGCAGAGATCAAGGTGTTGATTTCGTGCTTATCACAGGGGATAACGATGTGTTTGAGGCCAGGTTCACACATCCATGGGGACCAGATCATGACTGGCTTCCGTCAGATCTCTACTTCGCCGACAACAATGACTTGTATCCTGGGGAAGATCTCTGGGACAGCAACAGGAACGGCCTTTGGGGTGAAGAGGAGGACAACCTTGACTGGCATCCTGATCTCTGGGTGGGAAGAGCATCGGTGAACAGCCTTGAGGAAGCTGAAATCTTCATTGAAAAGGTATTTCTTTATGAACATGCTCCAGAGACATATCTGAATCAGCAGTTCTCATCTGATGATAAAATGTCTTTCGGGTATACCACCGGGTATTGCAGTCCCGGAAGTGATCCAGGCAGCGCCTGTGCAGAAAGTATCTCTACCTGTGTTCCTGAACCATGGTCCGAACTGAAGTGTTTTGAGTCACAGGGGACAAACTCGACTGTACTTACTATTGAGATGATTAACAGTGGACCTGACCAGCTGTTCCATCTTAACCATGGCAGCCCTGCAGCAGTTTATACAAGCTATGGGGATCTGTTCACCACCGATGATATTATGTCGCTTCAGAATATCTCTGAATCAGGTACTGTTTCCATCTGGAACTCCATGTCATGCAGTGCAGGAGCATTCGACACCCTTACATGCTGCGCTGATGCCTGGTTGAATGCGCCAATGGGTGGTGGATTTGCCTGTATGAATGCAAGATCGGTGTATAATTCCATCACCTTTCCGATGTGCTGGGAGTTCTACCGGTGCTTCTTTGAAGACAGTGTATCAAATCTGGGTATCGTTCATGGCCTCTCAGTCGATTACATCTGCCCTCCCAACGGCGAAATAGCCGCCCGTACAGCTCAAGGCAACAGCCTTTTGGGGGATCCGGAACTTCCAATGTGGCTCGAAAAGCTGGGGCCACTCACAGTGGAGTCCCCACCGGAGATTTCGGGAACCGGCCACATTTTTATACAGGTAAAGGATTCAGATGGATCTCCCGTGGAAGAAGCCAGAGTTTGTGTACAGAAGGGTGACTGGCAGACCGGAGAGATTTATAGAGTTGGATACACCAATGGGAATGGCGAAGTCATCATGGATATTGACCCCAAAACACTGGGAGAGATCGTTCTAACGGTATCAGCCTTGAATCATGACCCATTCCGGTCCCTGATACCCGTTACCTCAGTTGAATACAGCCTGGGAAACCTGCTGGAACTTTGGTTTGAATGTAATCCTGCAATAGAACCCGTTGAAATGTATTTTTCGGTTCCGGAACACTCGAACATTGAGATCTCG
>JAOZLN010000105.1 GCA_029934845.1 Candidatus Sabulitectum sp. | reverse complement strand
ACGCCGCCGGGCTGTCATTCCCCGTATTCCATACCGGCATGTAGTAGGTATCGTTGTGCAGGAGGCCGTTCACATAACCTTCTGTTCCGCTTGAAAAAACCCTGTAAACATCCCATGGAGTACCATAAGGAGACGGGCTGGCAGCTATCAGATCAGCTGTGGCTTCCAAAACAGCATAATCTGCGTGGGAAGGTGGAACCTGAAGCACCATTATTCTGTCCGGACTCAGCATCTTGCTCCAGCAGTCAATATGGTCAATGTAACTGGCCTGAGGATCGGCAAATGTTGTGTAATCAGTAATCCCGAGATACTCCTCCATTTGATCATCCACCCACGAATCGGAGTGAGGATCCTCAACGTACACAAGATCGGTAGACATGGCCTCACCAAGACCTCCGGACATGTAGTTACCACCGGTATGAATAAGATCGGAAACATAAACGGGTATACCCCACTGATCCCCAATAACCTGCGGGATCAGATCATCATCCGGTCTCGGTCTGTTGTAATCGTAATCGAAAATACCTTGCGTTCCATCAGCAAGAACAATGAACCATGGACCGTAATCTCTGACCCAGATTGAGTTTGTAGACCCGATTATGAAATCGGTATTGCTCATGTTCACCCCGGCGGAAGTTAATGCAGATGTTGCAGACGCCTGCTGAGAAGATGAACAGATCACCCATAACTCGCTGTTGTTTGATACATCCACAAGAAAACCGAATGGCACACCAAGGGGCCACCTGACCATTACACCGGTTGCCGGTTCAAACTCCCCGGGGTTTCTTACACCGGCTGGGGGAGGAGAAGTGGCATCCTGATACGTACCGATCTCTGATACTCTGGTAAGCTCTTCTTCTGTAAAACCTATGGGAAGAAGTTCCTCTGTTCCGCATATAGACATCTCTACTGCAAACATAGAGGAAACAGCAAAAAGAATAACCCCAACCATTCTCATAAATAGCCTTTACCTTTACTGCGTGCGGGAGATTGCTTTATCTCCGATAATTCTAAATCGGAGAAGTATGGCGAAACATATCACCTGCAACCCCGCAGCAACAGTGCTGTGGGAAATAGTATGATCTCAAAAAACTACCAGTCACAAATGATCATATCCAGATTGCTTTTTACCTGACGCTACCCTTCCTTTCGAACTGACAAGTATTTCTTGTCAGTTGCTTCAGCAGGTAACTCATTCTCTTCATAAACATTTGTATATAGTGACTTATGTTCTGCTGAGTATTCTAAAAAAACTCTAACATCATAGTTTGAACTAAATAATATCCGAAGAAAGCATCCAGAGCTCAATACACCTAATGTCACATAATCACAGTCTTAAGTAAGTATCAAGCCTGACGAAGGTTAGTTTTCTACCGTCGGAATTACAATCAGGGCTGACAGTATACTGGAAGTTTTATTATTGTTCGGCAAATCATATGAATCGGAGAATCATGCAGAAACACATAATGTACAGCCTGGGAGCAACAGTACTGTGGGGAATGTGGGCTGTTCTTGTAAAAATTTCCTCTACAAAGCTGGGACACTGGCCTTCTGTTCTGGTTTATACAGTGTTTTCTCTTGGAACCGTTGCTATCCTGTTCTTCAGTCTGGGACAGACCCTGAAAAATGTAAATCTTTCCGGTTTTCTTATAGCCGGCCTTGCGGGAATTCTCGGTGGTCTTGCACTTGTGCTATTTCAAAAAGCAGTTTTCTGCGGACCGGTAAGTACATCTGCAGCTCTCACAGCCCTGTATCCTGTTTTTGCTATTGTGTTTGGGGTCTTCTTTCTTAAGGAAAATCTATCCACATTGAATGTTATCGGGGTTTTTCTTGCAATTGCAGCAGGAGTCATGATCTCTGTTTGAAAAAAAGAAACAGCATTGTATTATATGGTTATATTTTTGTTACGATTCAAAGTAAATAAAGAAAGGCACAACAACAATGGCGGTACCATTTCTTGACCTGAAAGCTCAGTACCTTCAGATAAAAGATGAAGTCAAACCGGAAATAGAAGATGTACTGGAAACCTGTTACTATGTTCTGGGTCCCAAAGTAAAAAACTTCGAGGAAAAGTTTGCTGCTCTGTGCGGCGTAAAACACTGCGTTGCTCTTTCCAGTGGAACAGCCGCTGTTCACGGAATGATATGGGCTACAGATCTTCCGGCTGGAAGCGGTCTTATCACACCGCCCAACACATTCACAGCCACAGCCGAGGGTATTGTTCTTGCGGGCCATGTTCCAGTTTTCGTCGACGCTGATCCGATTACGTGGAATCTTTCACCAGAGAAAACGGAAGAATTTTTAGCTGGCTGCAGCTCAACCGGTAAACCGATTGACCCGAAAACCGGAGCTGTTATCAAAGGAATAGTGGGAGTTGACCTTTACGGACAGGCTGCAGACTACCAGGCTCTTCAGAAAATAGCAGACAAATACGGTCTGTTCCTTTATGAAGATGCTGCACAGTCTCATGACGGTTCAAGATTCGGACAGATGACCGGCAGTTTCGGTGATGTTGCCAGTTTCAGCTTCTATCCTGGTAAAAACATGGGTGCCTACGGTGAAGGCGGAGCGATTACAACAGACAATGATGAGATTGCTGCAAGAATGAGAACACTTCGTGATCATGGCTCACAGGAAAAGTACATTTACAACTTCATAGGGCACAACTACAGAATGAGTGCTTTTCAGGGAGCAGTTCTGGCAGTGAAAACAAAACACATACACCAGTGGAACAGCAACAGAATTGCTGCTGCTGCAAGATACAACTCACTACTGAAAGACCTCCCTGTTCAGTTGCCTGTTACTGCAGACCACACTCGGCATGTGTTCCATCTTTATGCAATTCACACTCCGCAAAGAAATGAACTAAGAGAATACCTTGCGGGAATAAAGATAGGTGCTGGTCTCCACTATCCGGAGCCACTTCACACCCAGAAGGCATACGAATACCTTGGATATCATAAAGGCGACTTTCCAGTCTGCGAGAAGAACGCTTATGAGAACATGACTTTGCCCATGTTCCCGGAGCTTTCAGAAGAGCAGCAGAACGAAGTTACCTCTGGAATGAAAGATTTTTTCAAGAGAGGCTAGAGTGTCTGCAACAAAGACTCTTTCCCTGAACACAAGATATTACATGGCAGCGGTGATTGCTGATTTTTTCACCGTTGCCCTGGCTCTGGTTCTGGCTGTTGTTGTAAGATTTGGTCGTTTTTCTGTGTTCTCTGTTACCGAATTCCTGGGAACTGCATCATTTTTCATGCTTGGCTATTATGTGATATCAGTAATGGAAAATCTCTACTCAATAAGAGCAACACTGAACAGACCCATGCTGCTTTACAGAACACTCAGAATGACATTAATTGTCACAGGGTCTTTCATGCTAATGCTATTTTTGTTCAAGGAAACCAGGCTTCTTTTCATAGACAGCAGATTTGTGATCGTTTTCAATATGCTGGCATGGCTGATTCTAACACTGGCTGTAAAGCTGATAATTCTACCGGGTATCTTTAAACTCTTCTACAGTGGAAAAAGAAGTTCCAGATCAAACCTCCTCATAGCAGGTTATCCTTCGAGAAACTCCCAAATTGCAGCTCAGCTGCGTAAATCTGCTGTTTACGCTTCCAATCAAAGAGTAGTTCAATGGCCTGTAACTCTTCCCACGAACCCCGACGAATTAACACAGCTGATTCTTGAACAAATGAGAATCAGGAACTGCAGCGGAGCTGTTATTCTTTTTGACGAAAGGCATGATTTTAATTGTGTAGCAAACAGCAGCATTCAGCTTAACGATGCAGGTATCCCATTTGTGATCTACGCCCCGGGAATTCTGGATCTCGGATACTTCGATCCATGGTTCAGCCTAATCGATTATGGAGCCCTCACTTTCCTTAAGAAAGGCAAGAGGCCTATCGAGATCTCAATGAGAAGACTCAGCGATATTCTGCTTTCCCTGCTGGGACTTATTTTGATGTCACCTGTTTTTCTTACAACAGCATTGTCTGTAAAGCTCACGAGCAAGGGCAGTATTCTTTTCAAGCAGGAAAGAGTTGGAAAGAACCTCAAGCTATTCGGTTTTCTTAAATTCCGCTCCATGAAAGAGGGTGAGAAGAACATTCAGGCGCACAAGGAATACTTTAGCGACTATGCAAAGGGAAAGACTGCTTCAGGTAAAGGTGATACTTTTAAGCTGAAACAGACATCCAGAGTAACTGCAGTTGGTAGAGTTATAAGAAAAACATCAATTGATGAGCTTCCACAGCTGGTGAATGTTCTTAAAGGTGAAATGGCCATGGTGGGACCAAGACCATGTATCCAGTATGAACTGGAGCACTACAACGGATGGCAAAGAAGAAGATTCAAGGTGAAACCCGGGCTTACTGGAATATGGCAGGTATACGGAAGAAGCAGACTTCCGTTTGATCAGGCTCAGTTCCTGGATTTTTTATACACAATCGATTTATCACACTCGCTGGACTTCAGGCTGATAATGAAAACCATCCCGGTGGTGCTTTTTGGAAAAGGCGGGGTATAGTTACTCGTTTCTTGTTACCCAGGTATGTTCAAGGATCCAGCCTGCAAGAACATTTTCAGAAAGGCCCTGCTGCATTCGTTCCACTGCACTGAATACATCTTCGCGGAAAAGAATTAGAGAAGCTCCCGGTATGTCAACTTGAAGACCAACCACCGGCCAGCCTGATGCAATGCTGTCTGCAAGAAGAAAGAATACACCACCGTAGTGCTTTAACAGCGAATCTCCCTGTGCAAGACTTCCGTCCATTTCGACTGTAAGTAATTCTTCCGAGAGTACCGCAGCAGAGACCGGAAGACCTCTGAGTGAACAGTCGTCAATAATACTGGCGACAGCAGTAAAACAAAAAACAAACATCAGCAGTGCAACTAACTTCACTAACTCCTCCATAGACATGCTTTTTAAAATTTGACCCCACATAATACAACACAAAGAGCAAAGTGTAAACGCCTTCCTGCATGGGGTTCTCTGTTGTATGTTACCCGCATGATGAAACAGTTGTTAATACTTATGATTTTTGCGGTTTATGCGCCTTCTCAACCACTGAGTCCAGAGATTCTTACTTCTCTTGACCGGGAAGTAGCAGGGCTTATGGACGCATGGGTGTACATGACAGAAGGCGGAAACAACAGTTCTGCCGGGCTTTTTATGGCTGGAACAGCTATTCTCAGAGCGGAAGCGGCATTTGAGGTTGCTGTTCAAAGTGATAATGATCTTCTGCCTGTTGAAGTTATTGAGTCCTGGACCGCATATCTGAAGTCTTCAGCTGATTGTATTAATATGTTCCGCAGAGCAGTGGGGTCATTAACCACTTCAGAGGCGGAAGAATTGCTTTTGGCCTCCTTCGCCAGATGGGAAACCGCCGGCGAGGAATTACTTGAGTCCGTTCAATCTACGAGGTAATATTATGAGTTTTATTCGAGATGATGGTACATGGAAAGTTAAGACGGGTCATGCACAGATGCTTAAAGGCGGCGTAATCATGGATGTTATCAACGCCGAACAGGCTCTGATAGCCCAGGAAGCCGGTGCTGTGGCTGTAATGGCACTGGAAAGGGTTCCTGCTGACATAAGAGTCCAGGGCGGCGTAGCCAGAATGTCAGACCCTGACATGATAAAGGGAATTCAGGCAGTAGTAACTATTCCTGTAATGGCAAAGTGCCGTATCGGTCACTTTGTTGAAGCACAGGTTCTTCAGGCTCTTGATATCGATTTCATTGATGAATCGGAAGTTCTCACTCCTGCAGATGAAGCAAATCATGTGAACAAATGGAACTACAAGGTTCCCTTTGTCTGCGGTGCAACTGTTCTTGCAGAGGCTCTCAGAAGAATTGCAGAAGGTGCTGCCATGATTCGTACAAAGGGAGAAGCGGGTCCCGGTAATGTTGTTGAAGCTGTTCGTCATGCCCGCTCTGTACTGGGTCAGATCAGAATACTTCAGGCAACCCCCTTTGAGGAACTGATGTCTATTGCCAAGAACATGGGTGCCCCATACGAACTTGTTAAGTACGTTCACGAAAACGGCAAACTTCCAGTGGTCAACTTTGCCGCAGGTGGAATTGCTACACCGTCTGATGCTGCACTTATGATGCAGCTTGGGCTGGATGGTGTTTTTGTAGGCAGTGGCATCTTTAAAAGCGGTAACCCTGCAATACGGGCAAAGGCCATCGTTGAGGCGGTCAGTCAGTTCAACAATCCGGAAGTGATTGCGAAGGTCAGTACCGGTCTTGGGGAAGCCATGGTAGGGATCAACATTTCCACAATTCCGGAAAACGAGAGAATGGCAGACAGAGGCTGGTAGCATGAAGCCCCGTATTGGTGTTATCGCCCTGCAGGGCGGAGTTTCTGAACATCTTCAAATGTTGCATAACATTGGATGTGCAACTGTTGCTGTTCGTTCTTTGCAGGATCTTGACGGAATAGACGGTCTGATCATTCCCGGCGGTGAATCCACAGTACTGATCAAATTGCTCTTAAGGTGGCAATTGATAACTCCCATAAAAGAACTCGCCGGTTCAGGTATTCCCGTATGGGGTACCTGTGCCGGTTCTATTCTGTTATCAAGTGAGATAACAGAAAAAAGTCACAAAGTTAACCAGCCCAGTCTTGAACTCGCTGCTGTTCGGGCAGAGAGAAATAGTTTTGGAAGACAGTCTGCCAGTTTTCAGGAAGAACTGACCATCAAGGGTCTGGATAGTCCTTTCCCTGGTATATTTATAAGAGCACCTCTTCTTTACCCTCTATCTTCCGAGGCTGAAGTATTGTGCTCTGTGGATGAAGGAGCGGTATTCATCAGATGCGGAAATGTCTGGCTCAGCAGTTTCCACCCGGAATTAACAGATGATGCCAGAATTCACCGCATGTTCATAAAGGAAATTGTAATTGGCTCTCAGCCCGGACATTGAGTGTTTCAGCTGCTTCCAGAAGGGCTTTTCTGATTTTGTAAACAAAGCCGGTCTTTCTGTTGCTGATTACAGGGAACTGATTGGAATTGTCGAATCAAATCTTAAACTGAAGATCACACCACCTCTGGCTGGTTCGGAATCATGGGCTCTTCTCAGGGAAAGATCGTTTACAGGCAATGATATTTTTCTTTCGGAAAAAAAACACTTTACCAGGGAAATGCTGCTGCAGTACCATGAACTGAAAAGAATTCTTCTGCAAACTGATGCCCCTGAATCAATGGCTCTTTCTGCAGGCACCTGGTGTAATCTCGTTGACGTGGGACAGGGGGTTCCCCTGCCGGAAGTTGAGGAACTTGAAAAGGCTCTATCCTCTCCCCTCTCTGTTGACCAAACCTCTGAATTTCTCGCTTCACTGCATAAGGCGGATTCTCTTCTTGTTCTTGGCGACAATGCCGGAGAAACAGTAATAGACAAGCTTTTTCTGGATCTTACTTCCTTTCGTGGGAAAAAGTACTACATGACAAGGGAATACCCGGTTATGAACGACGCAACGATCAAAGACGCTGAAATGGCCGGACTCCACGAAGTAGCAGATTTGATATCAAGTGGCATTGATGTACCAGGCGTGATCCCGGATATGCTCAGCGGAAAGGCCAGAGATATCTATGAGTCTGCTGATATTATCCTTGCTAAAGGTCAGGGGAATCTGGAAGGGCTGTTTGGTTTAAATGATCCAAGGGTTTATCATTCCTTTGTTGTGAAATGCCCGGTTGTTTCCCGTGCAACGGGAATAGCAATGGGCGGCGGAATATTCAGCCGCTTTATTAACACAGGAGGCAAAAATGCCAATCTATGAATATTACTGCGCCGGGTGCAACACCATATATCAATTCCTGATAAGAGGTGGCAGAAAATCTGATGATCTCCTGTGTCCTAAATGCCGGAAGGGTGATCTTGAAAGGGTTATGAGTCAGTTCTCAACCACTTCTTCAAAATCCGGATCAGATGATGATATGGCAGCAGACATGGCTGACATCGACGAAAATGATCCCAGATCAATGGCTAGAGCAGTTCGCAGGATGGCTGACGAGATGGGTGAAGACCTTGGTCCTGAACTTGAGCATGCTCTGGGAAGGCTTGAGGCTGGAGAGGATCCGGAAAAGATAGAACAAGAGCTGGAAGAAATGGGCTTCAGCGAAGAAAGCGGCCCGGGCGGAAT
>JAOZLN010000104.1 GCA_029934845.1 Candidatus Sabulitectum sp. | reverse complement strand
TTGCCTTCATGTAATTTGCATTGATCAACGCCACTTCAGAAACTTCCCGGAGACCCTTTGAGCCAAGAGTTCTTATGTATGCATATGCTTTGTAAAGCACTCCCACATTTCCGTGAAAAGCAAGCAGTCTTCCAATCGATTTGCCTGTTTTGTCTTCCAGGCGGTATCCGTCTTCAACCTTCTCTACTGTAGAAGCAGGAAGGAATGGCTTAAGCGGCTCTGCGCAGCACACTGCACCGGAACCGGGTCCACCACCACCGTGAGGAGTGCTGAAAGTCTTATGCAGATTAAGGTGACACACATCAAAACCCATGTCACCCGGTCTTGCAATGCCCAGCAAGGCATTCATATTAGCACCGTCCATGTAGTTCAGGCCACCTGCATCATGAACGATTTTTGTTATTTCTTCAATATTGCTCTCAAAAATACCCAGTGTATTCGGGTTCGTAAGCATGAAAGCACAGGTATTCTCTCCAGCCTTACTGCGAAGGTCCTCCACATCAACCCTGCCATTATGGTCAGAATTAACACTGATAACCTTCAGCCCGGCAAGGGTACTTGTTGCAGGATTTGTTCCATGAGCAGAGTCCGGCATAAGAACTTCGTTACGGTGCCCCTGTCCTCTCTCATCCTGCCATTTCTTTATAAGCATCAATCCGGTAAACTCACCCTGAGCTCCTGCCGCAGGTTGAAGTGTGGAAGCCTCGAAACCGGTGATCTCGCAAAGTGATTCGCCAAGTTTATGCATGAGCTCAAGAGTTCCCTGAACAGATGAATCATCTGACAGCGGATGTACCGCTGCCAGGCCTTCGATCCTGGCCAGAAATTCATGTAATCTGGGGTTGTATTTCATGGTGCATGAACCCAGAGGATAGAGCCCCTTCTCTATGTTGAAGTTCATGGTGGAAAGGCGTACGAAATGGCGCATTGCCTGCCCCTCGGTAACCTGGGGAAGCCCAATAGGTGCTTTTCGCCCGAACTTTTCCGGAATTGCTGTCTCAGGTACATCAAGTAAAGGAAGCGCCACGCCCATTCGACCTGGACTGCTGTAGTGAAATATGGTCTTTTCCATTACATAGCCCCCTTTATGTACTGATGAAGAGCTTCTACAAATTCATCTATTTCCTGCTTTGTCCTTTTCTCTGTAACTGTAAGCATCATTGCTCCTTCACCAAGACCGGGAATTGGCAGCCCTGAAAGATACCCCTTCCCCTGCAGAACTGAAGAGGCGTCTTCAGCGGAAGCAGGAATATTTATCACAAATTCTCTGCAGAAAGGTGATTTGAAAACATCAGTCACACCATGGATCTCCAGCAATTTATCATGCAGATAGTGAGACTTGTGCCAGCACTGTTTTGCCACTTCTGCGAATCCTTCTTCTCCTGCAAGGGTAAGATAGATCACATTGGCAAGCGCCATTAAAGCCTGATTGGAACAGATGTTGCTGGTAGCCCTGGCTCGCTTTATGTGCTGCTCCCTGGTTTGAAGAGTAAGCACATAGCCGGTATTACCTGCACGGTCTTCTGTTCTTCCAACAATTCTTCCTGGCATTTTTCTAAGAAGTTTTTTGCTTGTAGCCATGAATCCCACATACGGACCGCCATAGCTCATGGCGATACCCATAGGCTGACCCTCTCCTACGACCACATCAGCTCCCATTGCTCCCGGTGCTTCAATAACACCAAGGGCAACAGGGTCAGCAGCAACAACAAGAAGCCCCTTATGTCTGTGAATAAGATCTGCTGCCGCCTGAACATCTTCAATACATCCGAAGTAATTCGGGTACTGAATAACCAGAGCAGCAACACCGCCTTCTGCAAGCTGTTCTGCAACCTCAAGATCCAGCAGGCCCTCTGCATTGAACGGGACTTCATTGATCTCAAAATCTCCGTTATCTATGTAGGTGTGTATCACGTCGATTGTTCTGGGGTTCAAAGCGCCGGAAATAAGAATTCTCTTCTTTTTGGTTGCTCTGACCGCCATAAGAGCTGCTTCTGCAACAGCAGATGAGCCATCATACATACAGGCATTTGCAGCATCGCATCCTGTAAGCCTGGCAATCATAGTCTGATATTCAAAGATTGCCTGAAGTGTACCCTGGCTGACTTCTGCCTGATATGGCGTATAAGCTGTAAAAAATTCGCTTCTGGTAAGAATGTTGTCTATGGCTGCGGGAATGTAGTGATCGTAGGCACCGCCACCACGGAAACACACAAGGTCTGCAGAACTGTTCCTGGCCGCAAAACCCTTGAACTCTTTCACAAGCTCTATCTCACTTGCCGGTGACGGCAGATCAAGCTCATTTTGAAGACGAATACCCTCTGGAATGGGAGAAAGAAGATCCTCAAATCTTTCCACTCCGATAACATCAAGCATCTGCTTCCTTTGAGCCTTTCCATTAGGAACGAATATGCTCATGGCTTTACTCTCCTATATGAGTCTTGTACTCTTCTGCTGTAAGAAGGGAATCAAACTGTGAACCATCAGAAGCTTTAATGGTGAACAACCAGCCGGTCGCAAACGGTTCTTCGTTAACAAGTGCTGGGTTAGCTTCCAGCTCTTCGTTCACAGCAGCGACTTCTCCATCCAGAGGTGCATAAAAATCTTCCGCAGTTTTCACTGCTTCAAGACCACCCATAGAGTCACCCTTGGTGGCTTCAGCTCCCACTTCGGGAAGCTCTACCATTACTATCTCACCCATTTCATGCTGAGCATGATCGGTAAGGCCAATTACATAATTCTCTCCGTCTTTGCGCACCCATTCATGTGTCTCTGTATAACGAACATTCTCTGGTATATTGCTCATTCTTTTTCTCCTTTTATGAATATGGTTAAGGCTATTTCCTGCTGCCTTCAGTATAAAAAGGTATCTTCACGATCTTCATAGGGATGCGTTTCCCTCTTACTTCCGCCTCAAGTTCGCTCCCCCGCTTCTGAAAACCACGCTCTACATAGCCCAGACAAACAGCCTGACCAAGCGCAGGGGCAATAGAACCGCTGGTAACAATACCAATTTTTCTGTCACCGCTGTAAAGAGGAGTACCGTGTCTTGGAAAACCTTTTCCTGTAACCTTCATACCAACCAGGTATCTTGCCGGTTTCTCGGCTTTCTGCTGTTCAAGAACTTCTCTGGCTATGAACGGTTTGTCTGTCTTTAATTTAACAACCCATCCAAGCTTGGCTTCAATTGGCGTGGTACTGTGGTCGATATCGTTTCCGTAAAGAGGGTAACCAACTTCAAGACGAAGTGTATCTCTTGCAGCAAGCCCGATGGGAATGATCCCGAATTCTTCTCCGGACTGAACTACTGCGTCCCAGACCGTTTCAGCATCAGGATACTTAATGTAGATCTCAAACCCGTCTTCACCGGTATAACCGGTTCGGGCGATCAAAGCATCAACTCCGGCAAATTTGCCAGTTGTGTGCTCATAGTAACCGATAGAATCCAGATCGTAATCTGTTAGTTTTGAGCATACCTCCTGAGCCCTGGGGCCCTGAATAGCCACAAGAGCAGTTTCGTTGCTCTCGTTTGAAACCTTCACATCAAAACCTTGAAGATGGCTCTGCACCCATGCCCAGTCCTTGTCCAGGTTGGCCGCATTCACAACCATCAGGTATTCCTGGTCACCAATTCTGTAAACGATGAGATCGTCGACAATTCCACCATCCGGATAACACATTGTGGAATAGTAGGCTTTTCCGTTATCAACAGAAGCATCGTTCGTAAGAAGCTTGTCAAGAAATGCAGTGGAATCCGGTCCTGTAACTCTGAACTCACCCATATGAGTCAGATCAAAAACACCAACACTGTCGCGTACGGCCATGTGCTCTTTCTTAATGGTACCGTATTTGATGGGCATAAGGTATCCGGCAAAGGATTGAATAGTTGCACCAAGCGCAACATGCTTCTCGTAAAGCGGGGTTCTCTTGTCCATTACTGCCCCTTTTCGGGAATAACTGTAAAACTATAAAAACAACAACTCCAGCTTATAAGTGAGTGCTAATTTAGCCAACTATCGGGAAAAATGCAAATCTCATTGACCGGATGGCACTGTCGGACTGATATTCGTGAAAACAAGCCCCGGAAGGAATCCTATTGGAACGGATCACACTTTCTGAGACGAGAATAAGGAAACTGCAAAAGGAATCTCATGGTATCCGAACGGTGTTTAACCAGCTATGCCGGGAATCAATGGCCAGAGATTGGTTAAGAACCAATGGAATCCCATCATGGAGAAATCCGTCTACGCCACCTGAAAACTCTGACAACCGCACAGCGGAAAATTCCAGATACAGCATTCTTTTTTCAGACGGTTCCAGATTCCTGGTCTGTTCATACCCGGAAACAATTCTATCTTTAGACATTCTTGCCAAAGCGAAATGTTTTGCCGCTCTTGCGGTAAACCTTGATGAGGGCGGTAAATACGGATTTGTCATGGGGTGCATATTCCTACGGGATATTTCTTACAAGAGAGTAAACTATGACTTCAATACAGGGGGGCTTGAGTCTAACTCAGCTTTTTTGCAGTATCTGGGTAGGCATAAACGCTATAAAGCAGAATTCATCGGTTTCTCGATCCGATTGCTTTTGTCCGGCGAACCGGATGCGCCGGGATGGGGAACAGATGGAGTTCATAGATTCACACCTGGGGTAACAGGAGGTTATGGTGAACATGAATACTGATGGCCAGCTGTTAGATATCGAATCCCGGTATTTGCAGGAATTGTGGAATATTTCAACAGGCGCCCTGGTTGTATGCGATTCCAGCAGACAGATAATAAAGATCAACCCGGGTTTCTCCCTGCTTTTTCAAACTTCTGCAGAAAGCTGTATAGGTCGCGATGTTGATGAGCTGATAACACCGGCTCCTTTTCTGCCTGAATCCGAATGCATCTTTGATACCGCCATTACAGGAACACCTGTCTCTATTGAATCAGTAAAGACAAGAAGTGATGGCACACTTATCAGGTTATTCCAGATAGCAGTACAAATAATTACCAATTCCGGGGATAGACTTGTGTGTTTTATTTTCAAACAGATCCCCGAAAACACACAGCACAGAACTACAGACAAATGCAGTGATATCGAGCTCTTGACCAGTGCTTTCGAGAACTCCTGTGAGCCTTCTCTCTACTCTGATGCTGCCGGCTATGCTGTTCGAGCCAATACTGCATTTCAAGCTGAATTCGCCTGGGCGCCAGAAGACATTTCAGAGCAGAGCATAACTGAAATTCTCATACCACAAACAATCAGTCCTGAAGCGGAATACATAAGCGCAATGCTTAAAACAGGAAGAACTCTTCATCTGAAAACCACAAGACAGAAAAAGAACAAAAGCACAGTTAATGTTTCACTGATCTGTACTCCCTGCGCTCTGGCGAAATCGCCTGATAAATGGGGATACAGAATTTACAGAACCCCCAATTCCCAGGCTCATACCACGGCAGATGTTGTTTCCAGGAACAATTTCAGGGGCTGTCCATATCCAGGGCTCCATACAGGCATGTTTTTCCACGCAAGGATCAACAAAGAAAGAACAATGGAATTCATTGCTCCGGGATCCGCTCATTTCGCAGGGTTCTCAGAAATTGAACTTCTGTCGGAATCGAAACCCTATGCGTCCGTTATTCTGGATGAAGACCTCGGCATGGTGTTGAAGACCATAGACGAATCACTGAAAAACCGCAAAAACTACAACATCACTTACAGAATAAAGAACAGCTCCGGTGATACCCTCTGGGTAATGGAACATGGCAAGGCATATTCAATGGCAGAAGATCAACCGGATTTCTGTGTGGGGTGCATTGTTGATATTTCCGAGACAAAGAAAGATCGACAGAATTCATCTCTGGCCAGAAACCGCATAGAAAAGCTCCATAGTGTTGCAGCAGAGCTTCAGCAGTGCCGTTCTGCAGGAGAAATTTATCGGATATGCACTGAAGCAGGGCAATCCATACTGAACGGTGCGTGCAGCTCGGTATTCGTTCACGATAATGACAAGATGAAACAGATAGCTTCTTCAGGAAGAGAACACTTTAACTGCAGCAAAGAATGCAACCCGGGCATGGTGGATCTTACCATGAGCACCGTTAGCCCCTGCTATTTCAGCGCCAGAGATGTGGTGGAAGATTCCTGTCCAGCGGGAAACTCGGGAGCCTGCTTCCGCATAAGTGATAAAGCTGTGTTCCAGATAATTTCAAAAGACAACAATGTATTCGGCAGCCTGGACACAAGAATAACCGAGCTTCTACTGGGGTACACTCAGCAGGCGCTCAAACGCCTGACTCTTCAGCATCAGTTGATCAGCCAGGCACTTCACGACCCGCTCACCGGTATACGAAACAGAAGCTACTTCAACCGGATAATCGAACTGGAAGAGCTAAGAGCAAGAAGGCTTGGCTCTTCCATCGGATTCATCATGGTGGATATAGACAAATTTAAAACAGTAAACGATAACTACGGCCACCATACAGGAGATAATGTTCTTCGTGAAATAGCAAAGATTCTTGAAAATGCTCTTAGAAAAACAGATACAGTGCTCAGGTATGGTGGAGATGAGTTTCTGATCATTCTTACAAGAATGGCTAAGGATCACTGTCATCGGGTTGAAGACAGGGTCAATACAGCAATTGAAAAGTCTCAGAAATTGCACATGGCAGGTGGAGAGCATGTAACGGTTTCAATGGGGCATGCGTTCTGGACTCCGGATGCAGAAGAAACCGTAGACGAAGTGCTTGGTATGGCTGACGACATCATGTACAAGAATAAACGAATAAAGCTGGAATCCAGCAGCAATTGATAATCACTGAAACATCACGGTGAAAGCCAGCCCCTGCCGAAAGGCGGGGGCTGTTCATAATGCGAAATTCCCGATTCGATTTCTGGCACCCCGTAATGAAGACTCTTAGTCTTCTCAGAAAGTGGCTTTAATTGCACCCCATGTAGATCGCTCAAGGTTGACACTTGGATAATTCAGAATAGTGAAAGAATAAAGATTCCATTCAATATATGCCAATGCATTCATATAGTTGACATATGCTTCAACCAATCCCCTGTAAACAAATGACAAAGAATCACCAGCAGAGACATTTAAAACAGGAACAAATACATAACCACTGTCAACCTCACTGTAGTAAACATCAACACCACTGGGCGACATACAATAATCTGTTTCAATAAAAGCGCTAACCTCCCACAATTCTTGTAACACCCCTGGGGATGCTGAGGAGTACATGCTCAAGGAGGAAGTGCTTTGGGCCCATTCACTGGGAGCGTGACACCCTCCAAGCCCCCACCAGTAATGATCAAAGACAACCACGAGGCTGTCCGCATTCTCTGGAACAATAAACAAAGGTGAAAGCAGACTGTCTTCATCTGAATAGTAGTATCCTCCACAGTCAGTTCCTCCGCATTCAATGTCCAGAAAAACAGAATCATCAAGCCACTGCCACTGAGGCCCTGTAACCCATTCACCAGCTGTAGTAGAGAAATCAACGGTCCAGAGGGTATCTACCGATTGTGATAATAAACAAAAGACTAAGAATAGCATACTCATAACTATCACCTCTGTAGGTAATTATATGTAACTATTTGGATGAGTGCAAACAGAAGGGATTGAAGAAATGCTGAATCTATTTTGTACTGCTCTTTGTGTTCTTGTGGCCACACTGGGAATCGAAAACTGGTACCTAACTGATACCGACATACCGCATTTTGATATGTTCAGGATAGAGGATGATTGACAGTCAAGATAATCTGACACAGAACCTGCAACATCTTAGATAAGCACTCGAATAAGTCGAACCAGAGCCGGAGATCCTAAGATATCATCAAGTGGATACCTCAAGCTACTTCTTTTGATTCTTGGAACTCTCATGACTAACCTTCACTTCTATCAGATACTATTGTTCCTAAATAGATACTTCAGTTTCCTATTGACAGCTATAAGTATCTTTTATCTGAACTGTCCATGCACAAGGTAAAAGTAATGAATTGCTTGTAAATTATCTGACTGCAAGGGTGGGTCCGTTGATCCCGGTAGTGAATGCTTTCGGAACCATTGATTAAAGTTCGATTCTCTTTTGGCACCCCTAATGTTTTCAAGTTGGAACGAATTTCTCACATGGGCCAAGAACCTCGCTGAGCTGGGGAAAACTGATGTAGCGTGATTCTTGAACT
>JAOZLN010000103.1 GCA_029934845.1 Candidatus Sabulitectum sp. | reverse complement strand
CAGTGCTCGGAGAATAGGGAGTTCCATCAGTGATCTCGCCTGTAAAATCTGATGTATCCCAGGGATGGGTGTATACATGAAAGAACCATATTTCTGCATAGTTCAGAACAAAACCCGATGCATCAACAGTGGGATAGAAGTCTTCCAGATTAAACCATGTCCCTCTGTATTCTCCCTCAAATGAGAACCAGTCAGCAGTGCCGTCATCATATTGCAGAAGGTCATCGGTACTTGAAGCCATGGAAAAAGAAGCCAGTACAAGAATCAAAACTGCCGGTTTAACTAATTTCATCTGTTTTTCTCCTTGTCTTCTGATTCAGGTCTGCACTCCCTGGCAAGATATCTTGCTATTGGATGTACGCAGTAAGATAAACCACAATATGCTTCCTTAGCAATCCACTCATGTTTTTCTTCTTTTGAGTTTTCCGACATTATAAACCTCCAGGGCTTCCAGAGAGGGCTTGCGCCTTCTCTGGAAACCTGTTTTGCCATGGTTACCTGATTACTGTGACTGCTTTGCTCTGTATTCCATGTTCGTTATGTAGAACCACCCTGTATACTCCATCAGGCAGTCTTTCATTTACGGTCCAGAAGACACCGCAGGAACCTGCAGGTACAGTTTCAGTCTGTACTGTTCTTCCGCAGAGATCCATTATTGAGATCGTACCGCCTTCTGTTCCGGTACTGATCCATGTCCCGGAGGACACAGGATTACTCGCAAAACTGAACACTGACAATGTGACTCCAGCGTTTTCATCTTCAATGTTTGTAGGGTTTGTCCAGCTGGTGTTGCCACTGAACCATATTTCATGTGCAGGGGACAGGGCTGCAGGTTGTCCATGACCTCCTGCTGAACCATCGCTGTCAATCATTGTCCAGACAAAATCATAGCCTGGTGTGTACATTGCTGTTTTCTTCGTGGCCTCTGAAGGGAACAGATCGTCGTGCTCCGGGTGGTAAAAGGTAGTTGCATTAAACCACCCGCCTCCAGCTGCCATTCTTTCTGCCTGACGGATATTGTAGTCTGAAGCAGGAGAAGTATTTGCCTGCCATGCAACGTAGAGCATATCTGTGTTGTCAACAGCGATGGAGGGGAATTCATTTTCAGCTGTGGCTTCATCCACTATTTCAAAGGATCCCCAGCTGCCCGAGTTTCTTCCACTGTAGTAGATATCCTGAAGAATTGTTGAATACATTCCCACTTCGGGCCCAGGGAAACTGTTGGCGTTCAGCGGATCAACACCTGCTGCGTATGGTCCGGGGTCTGTCGGATCGTGAGGGAGAACTCCATGCATCCAGACCACATGGGGAATGTCTTCTCTGCTTACTGTGAGAGAAGGGTATCCATCGCTGTCATTGCTGCCGGATGCAATTGACACGTTCTCATAGATATCCCAGGTGTTTCCAGCATCGGGGCTGCTTCTGTACATGATGCAGGGGCCAGAGGTCGGGCCGTCATCGCTCCATACAACATGAACTCTTTCAGAGTAGTAGGTGTAGTTGGAAGGGGCTTCCTGGAAGTCAATAACTGTTGCAATATCCGGCGTCTGAGAGTTGAATTCCGTCATGCTCAGGTTCTGGAAAGCTGTCCAGCTTGCTCCGTGATCAGGACTATTAACGTAAAGAATTTCTGATTTGAAGTTAGGGGCAAAGTTCTCTTCCTGCCAGACCACATGAAGTACATTGTTCAGAGAGCAGTCAATATCGGGAACAAGCGAATGCTCTGTGCTGACATGAATGGCGAAGGGCGGTGTCCAGACTCCGGGAGTCGGCATAGTGCTGTTGATGTTTGAGCAGTACATGATCTGATACACTCCTGTTATGTCCTTACTCTGCCATACAACATGCAGCATATCATTATCGGTGGGATCACCCGGTGATCCGTGCTCAATTGCTATGGAGGGATATCTGTCATCTGTCATTTCATCACATGTTATCATTGTTGCCGGAGCCCAGTCTGTACTGCAGGTAGGAGGAGCTGGAATCAGCGTGTGTGAGTACATTATTTCGCAGTTGCCACCAGGTATTCCATTGGGATCCAGCTGCGAGTGATACACCATATGAAAGTATCCATTTGAATCTCTTACTATCCTTCTTCCGTTGTTAAAGCCTGTAGCTTCCCACTCGCTGGAAAGATCACTGTCTACCTGATGATCTGCCAATGCAGCGGTTGCTGCAAGAAGTAATGCTGCGATAATCATTATTGATCTCATTTTTGTTTCCTTTCGTGGTTTGTTACCGGGCAACCTGCCCACACTACCTGTAGCATGATGCTTGCCATAAGCATAAAATGAAGAAGCACAATAGTTTAGTTAATATGAGTGCAGATACTGATTGATTCCTATAAGACAAAACAGGGGATATATTCCCTACTGAAGAAAATTTCTCCAGTGAATTTCGATTTATGGTGTTTCTCGTGATATTTTAAAAGAAAGCTGGGTTTTTATAGCAAAACACCGTCAGGATGCCATGGACATCGTAAGTATCAGAGGATATTTTCCCTACATTGAATCGTTTTTCACGTGGTTGTTAATGTTGGCGTCGTGTTATGTGTTGCTATTCAGGTGGGGAGGTTGCAATGGCAGGAACTAATAAGATCATTTCAAGAAAGCACATTTCTTCCGGAAGAACAGAGATTCTTTTTGAAGACACCTCCGGTAACCTCAGGCTTGGCAGAATTTTTTCCTTCAACGGGCAAAATAATGTGGTGGCCAGGATGCTTCAGTTGATCTCCGTAGTTAAAGACGATTCGATATTAATTCCTGACAGATATGATGTTGAGGTTGAAGAAGGCAAACTCTGTCTCTCTATGCCGTGGAATTCGTCATGGGATTCCCTGGGAAACTGGAAAATTGAAGAGTTGATCGCTCCTCTTGATATTCTTCACGGGAAAGGCTGGCTTCATCTTGATGTTACACCGTCATCATACAGAAGTGTGAATGGTGAACTTAAACTGCTGCTATGGGGGGATGTACTGATAACAGGGCTTGCATGCTCTCCACCAGAATTGTCTGCAGGGGCAGCACCTACCCCATTGTCTGATTTTTACATGCTGGGAAGATCGATGATGGCCAGCAGGGGATACCTCTGGGATGGCTCAAAACCGCATCTGGTTGAGGCACTGGTGGCGGACAGAATATCCATCAGGGCAAAAGCACTGATAAAAGCGGGTTTATACACGGAAGAAGTGCCGTCCAGGAAATTCAACCGAAGCAAGGTAAACATCCTTAAGGGAGGCAGGTGGCAGCAGAGAGATCTTCTTTGCAGCGACTGGATAACAAAGGCTGCTTCAGATGGATGGCTTGTAAGTGTTGTACGATGCAATCCTCTGGAAATTATGCGACCTCTCCCTGGAAGAAATTCCCCCTGTGAAAAAGTGAATTCCGGCGCAGCACTGGTGAACAATCTGTTTCCATCCATGAGTGGTGTTGAAAGGCTTCTGGTTATTGACCAGATCGAGTTTGCTTCGCCTGATCTTGTTGAAGTGATCAGAGAGTTTACAAACCTTCTGCCCCCGGGGCTTACTTTGATCGTCACAGGAGAAGCTCCGGATCGTCTGAAGGAATGCCGCATGTCTGTGATTGATATACAAGGAGAGGCATCTGTGGCATGGGATGTTCCTCTGCTTCTTCTCCGGGATGATCTGATTGGTTCAGGCTATCCCTTATTGGGATTTGACGGGGCTCTGTACAGATGTACCGCTTCCGGTAAACCACCAGAGCCATGGGCTGTCCTACCTGATGAGCTTTTTTCTGAAGGCGGATACAGGGCTCTTGTTGCAGCATCAAGACAGAAGAATGCAAATTATGACAGTGAATTGATCGCTAAAGCTCACTTTGAGCTGGGCAATTATGATGAGGCTTTACATCTTCTTGCAGATAGCAGCATCCTGCTTCGAGCAAAAGTACTGCTTGCAATGGGTGAACCTGAAAAAGTTTCAGAAATGCTATCGGATAAGCAGTCCGATCAGGAGAAGATTCTTTGCGCATCTGCTCTGATAAACCTGATGGATCTGGGAAGAGCAGTCGATCTTCTGAAGAACATTCCCGGGGCTGAAGCTGCACTTCTTCTTGCCAAAGCACTGGACCTGCAGGGAAAGGTCGCAGATGCTCTGCCTGAAATAGAGAATGCGCTTGTGCTTGCTTGCGATTCAAGTCGTGTAAGGCTTCTGTGTTCAAAAGCTGTGATTCTTATGCGGACAGGAGACTATAGAAATGCTCTGGAGGCTGCCGAGAACTCTGTCATTATTGCAAAGAAACTTGCAGACGCTGCTCTTCTTGGTAAAAGCCTGACCGAACGGGGCAGAGTTAGAGAGGTTCTGGGGAACTGGAGCGGGGCAGTGGATGATTATCGTCTTGCCTTGCTTTACTATGCAGAGAATCCAGGCAAAACGGACCGGCCTCCACTTATCGACCTGTTTGTGCTTGAGTTAAGAACCGGAGAGCTTAAGTCGGCATCGAGCACCTTTAAATCACTGGATGTCCGTCTTGAACAAAGCGGCAGCGGAATACCTGCAGATCAGATGACTACCATGCTTACTGCTTACAGAGGAGTTGTTCTGGGTCTGGGCGCTATGCGTATTCCATCAGCAAGGCGTTCGGCATCAATGGCTGCCGGGAAGAACCTTACTCTGGTTCACGCTTTGAGCCTTCTCTACCTCGGTCAGCTGCTTTTACAGGAGGGGAAGCACGACGAGGGGCTTGAAACTTTGAAGTATGCACGGGCAAAAGCGGGATTTATGGGAGACAGACATCTTGCTCTGCTTGCTGATCTTGCAATGACCCGGGTGGGGACGGAGATTGATACTTCAAGATTGCTGTGGGAAGCTCGTGAACTGGGTCTGAGGCCGGAAGAGTTGGAAGCGGAAATCATATCTTCAAACGATTCAACCACAAGGGACAGGGCCTTCCTTCACATTCTGAATATGCCTGCTCCGCTTCTGGCCTGCGAACTGTCATCCAGTTTTGGTCTTCCTGAGGATCCCGGGATTCGAAGACGAATACTGGAATCATTTAAAGATATTTCAGAGCTTCTTGATGAAGCCGAAAGAAAACAGTTTGCCAGATCCAACAGCAGGCTGGTAAGAATACTGGATAATTCTTCCACGGTTTCTGATGTCTCGCTTCTTAGCACCTCAATTGAAAAGTTATCCCAGTGGTATTGTGATGACACTGCCGGACCCAGAGATTTAAATTCACTTGGAGAGGAACTGGGACTTCGTTACCTCGGATCTGTTCCTGGAGGGGAAAGTGGAGAGTTAAAGATATCAAGCACTCCCGATCTTTTTGCTGCCGGGCCTGATATTTCTCCGGTAAAAGTACTTGCACCACTGATTGCCGCTATTGCCGGTGCCAGTCCATCTCCCTCAATGGGTATAAATACTTCCAATCTTGATTATTTCCCGGAAATGGTTGGCCAATCTGATGTTATTCTAAAACTGAAGTCAACAATGAAACGGGTTGCTCAAATGCCGGTTCCAGTGCTCATAACCGGAGACACAGGTACCGGTAAAGAATTGGTTGCCCGCGGGCTGCATGATGAGGGACCAGCAGCGAGAGGTTCATTCATTGCGGTTGATTGCGGGGCAATTGCTGAATCATTATTAGAGTCTGAGCTTTTTGGAGTTACCAGAGGGGCATTTACAGGTGCTTCAGAAAGCAGGGTGGGCCTTCTGGAAGCTGCAAATGGAGGTACTTTGTTTCTTGATGAGATCGGAAACATGTCCCTGGGGCTTCAGGTCAAGCTGCTTCGAGTTCTTGAAACAGGAAAGCTTCGAAGACTTGGTGATACTGCAGAAAGAGAAACATTCTTTCGATTGATAACTGCAACCAATGCCGATCTGCGAAAGGATTCTGCTTCAGGAAAGTTTCGGACTGATCTCTATTACCGGATTGCTGTAATGCATATAAAAGTACCGCCTCTGAAGGAAAGAATGGAGGATATTCCGCTGCTGGTAGATCATTTTACAAAAGAGCTTCGCGAGGAAATCAGATTTTCCAGAGATGCCTTGAGCGAATTGCTTAAGTATGACTGGCCTGGCAATGTAAGAGAACTCAGGAATGTGGTTCAGAGAACCGTTCTTATGTGCAGCGACGAAATTGTAAGTGCAAAAGAGGTATCTATAGGTGAAAGGCTTATTCAGAATTCTGTTTTCAGTATGGAGTCTTTGGAGGTAGCAATGTGCAGGCATGTTGCCGGAGTAGTTAATAGATGTGACGGTAACAGATTGAAAGCCTCAAGAATTCTTCAATGTGATCCCAAGACAGTTAGAAAGTACCTGGCTCTTTACAAGGGTGAATGAACATTTACCCGGGAACCAGGCAGAGTATAGTTGAAACTTTTTGCAGAATGCACTGTATGGTAGCTTAACAGTATTTCCTTCTGTAAGTGGATATGTCTAGTCCGTTTTAAATCAGAAATGTCCCGATTGACCTTTAGTGAACAAGTCTTTATGCTTGCCGGGATTGGTCTATAAAGAAAATCTCGCGCGTAATTTTGAATGAAGGGGTGTGTGCTGATGAAGCTGTTACTCGGCGTTCTTTTAATTGTTGCTGTTTTTACAATGAACGGAGAGGTCTTATACCGCAATTCTTCTCATACTGAGGAGGCCAGACTGATCCAGTCAGATGGCAGAACTTCCACAGTTGAGTTCAGCCTGCCTGACCTTGAAGTGATTGATGCCCAGCTGGCGGAATACTCTAACGCCAGTGTATTCAGGATTCCTACCAGTGGTGATTTCCTGGGGCTTGTAGGGTCTCCAGACCTTCCTGTTATTAGAAGGATGGTTTTGGTCCCCAACAATGGCGATGTGGAATTAGAGATCGTCAGCGAGGAAGTTTCATCTCCTGGTAATTACAGAGTAGCTCCATGGCAGGAGAGACAGACTTATTCAGGACCTGTGCCACAGTTCAGGATCAATGATGAAGCATACAGGAATTCAGAATTCGTTCCCGGTGCTTCTGTACAGATAGAATCCGTATCAATTCTTCGCGATCTTAGAGTTGCCTGGATCAGATTTAATCCTGTAAGGGTTAACCCTGTTACCGGAGAGGTTTTGATCACCACAGGTGTTACTGTTAATGTTACAGTGAATGACCAGATTGGAGAGAACGAGCTTCACCGGACTCCAATGGGGTATACCAGAAGTTTTCTTCCTATCTACGAACAGGTTCTTGGTTTCCAGAATGATCTTGACGCGGTGACTGGAAGCTATGTTTTTATTGGAAGTACTGAATCCATCGGTCTTGCTCAGGATCTGATAAACTGGAAAGCGCAGAAAGGTTACGATGTTCAGATAGGTGATCTGGCAACAATAGGAACCAGTGTTTCCGAGATTGATGCCTGGCTGGAGAATGCTTTTACCAGCTGGCCAAACCCTCCGGAATATGTGATGCTTATTGGTGATAATACTGTTGTACCGACCCCGCAGTATTCTGGAGATGAAATACATGCTGCAGACAATCAGTATGCTGTTGTGGGAAGCAGTTACCTTCCATCCATGCACATTGGACGAATAAGCGGTAACGACACTGACGATCTTGCTTACATTTCCTGGAAAATAATGAATGCGGAAATGGATCCGTACCAGCCTGCCGGTGACAGCTGGTTCAACCATGCCTTCAGTATGGCCTGTACCGACCCCATGAATGCTGCCTACGAATCCTTAACGCTTCATCAGCTTTTTATGGCTAATGCCCTGCAATCCACATTTTACTGCGATGCTCTTGGGGGTACAGCTCCTACACTGACCAATGTAAGATCAGAAATAAACGATGGAGTTTCTGTTATTAACTACATAGGTCATGGAAGCATTACCAGCTGGGTTACATCCGGTTTTGGCATTAGTCATATGTCAAGTCTTACAAACGGCAGGAAGCTGCCGTGGGTGTTTACCGTTGGTTGCCAGAATGGTGAATTCGATGGTCACTACTGCTTCTGCGAAGGATTTCTTTCTGAAGGAACAATCGGTGACCCCAAGGGCGCTATTACTATAATGGGCTCTTCCACTTATACGCCTATCGGGCCGGGAGATACTCTTCAGATCCATACTTTCCGTGGCTTTTTCACTGAAGATATCCACCATCTTGGTGCTGCGCATACTTTTGGAAAGGCTGCCTGTTATACCTCTTTCGGTTCCAGCGGTGTTGATATGATCAACATGGCACATGTTTTCGGTTGCCCTGAAACCGATATATACACGGACACCTCGCCGC
>JAOZLN010000102.1:6646-8217 GCA_029934845.1 Candidatus Sabulitectum sp. | reverse complement strand
ACATCTCTAAACTGCCTGCCACTCTCACCGGTAACCGAAGTTTGCAGATCATCGCAGAGAGCTGCCAGTTTTTCTGCGGAGTCAAGAACAGATACAAACGCATCCCCGGCACTTCGGGAGTTCGGCATCTCTATTTCCATTGAGGCAAAGCCAATGATCCCGGAAATGTGATTGTTCATATCATGGATCACAGTCTTCAGCAGATGGGTTTTTGCCCGGCTGGTAACAGTCTCTACAACTGCAGAGTCTGAGACGGATGCAGCATTCCTTGAATATCCGGACTTTACACCCGGAATAAATAGGATAAGGATAGAGGCAATCTGCTTGTCCGCATGGAAAGGATGCACTTCCATGGTACACTCTTTTCCGGAGCCATTCATGGACTGCAGGATAATGTTCCTGGTGGAATAACTGCTGAGAGTTGACAGCTTACTTTTTCTAACCTTATCGGGCAGCACCGTTAAAGATCGCAGATGAAGTTCTTGCAGATCGTTACCGATCTCTAGAAGTTCCATACATGACTGGCTGGCAGACATCAGTGTCCCATCAGAAGAAATAACAAGAAAGGCTACACCTGAAGAATTTTCTATTCCAGCTCGAAGAGCATCATTAGCTGCACTGGAAGAGTTGGGTGAAAGAGTGTTCATCATCGAGGATCTTCGCGCAAGAGATTCAATAAGAAGAGACCCTGGTACTACTGCAATTATTATCATCGTTATCAATACTATTATCAGACTGGATGCTATTTTTTCAAGTTCTTTAACATCGCTATTGCTGTAATAATACGATTCCAGCGTGACAAGATCACCACTGATTGTTTTACCCACGGATGTTTCTATAAATATGTTTTCAGAGCCTGCAGAGATCAAAGGGAAACCGCTGGTGAATTCTGTCTGCAGAAAATCCGAATATTCGATCGAATCACGAACAATATGAATCAAACAGTTATTCATACCAAATGGATTAAGAAGCGAGAGCAAAGGTAAGGTATCACTGTAAATAGAACAACCTGTTTCAGTCTCATACCTGTTGATACCATGGATAATGGTACCAATTGCTCCATGATACATATCTATTTCTCGCTGATTACTTTGATCGATAAGCGATTGAACAATCAAGTATTCTGCGCCAATAACAGCAAAGAACACTAAAAAGGCAAGAATGAACGGTGCATACAACCTTGCTCTACCTGTAAACTTTTTTTCCATGCTTACTTAACACTCCCATGAATATGTCTGAATCCGCTTTCATACGGCCTTAAAAGAATAACACCTTCTTTATTCATACACAATGGCCAATAGTGCTTGACAATCACAAACAGACAATTTATTATTGTATGGTAAGGTGTTACCGCAAGAAGGACCGTTAAAAATGGGGGGAACCAAATGAACTATGTTGAAGCTACCAAAAAACAGCTGGAGATTTCCGGCCGCAGTCCCAAAACTGCAAACAGCTATGTATCCCATCTTCGCCGCCTTGTGAATCAATTTGGCGATAATACCGGAGATCTCACCAAGAGCGATCTCAGGGATTATCTTGAAGAAATGGTTAGTGAGGGCAAGTCTCTCTCT
>JAOZLN010000102.1:0-6636 GCA_029934845.1 Candidatus Sabulitectum sp. | reverse complement strand
CAGGCTCAGAGTGCCATAAGATATCTGTATTCTCAGGTTCTTAAAAAAGACAATCCTCTGCCCGGACCAGGAGTCATTGCCAAAAAGGTTCCTCTTCACGGTGTTTTCACTCGTGATGAAATTGCAGAAGTGTTCCAGCATGTTCATGATCTTAAATATCGCCTCTCTCTCATGTTCATCTACTCCAGTGGTCTCAGAGTAAGTGAAACTGCTATTCTCAGGCGTGAGCATGTAGATCTCGACAACAATGTAATACATGTGTACAGCCCTGAAGGAGCATTCCTCCGAGACACTATCCTTGCAAAAACCACAGGCAGGATCCTTGCTCAGTATCTGGATCTAAGAACTGACCCTTCACCATTCGTTTTCCCTGGCCGCGGAAGAACAAGCTTCGTCTCTGCCAGAACTATTCAGCGCGCATTCACCGACGCCCTGGTAGAAGCAGGCATAGACAAGAAAGCAACTCTGGGATGGCTCAGACACAGCTTTGCTGTACATCTGCTTGAAGACGGTGTTGACAGAAAAATGGTGCAGAAGCTTCTTGGTATCTCTACACCATCAATGATCACTCCATACCTTAAACTCGCAAAGAACCGTACGCATCTCCGGGTACTCAGCCCACTGGATAGATTCTAATTCTAATTCCAGGACGATGACGATATTTCATAAAAGGGGGGCTTTCTGCCCCCCTTCTGGTTTTACAGTACAGTTACCTTGATTACTTCTGTTGAACTGCCTCTGGTCACTCGAAGTATATAAATTCCCTGGCTCAGGGGAATACCGGTCACTGACTGATTCGGGAAGTACTCACCCTGAAATTCAATCCTTCCCGCAAGGTTAATGCATTGCACATTTACGGTTTCTTCTCACAGCACTTTGAAAGAAACAGCACCGGTACAGGGGTTGGCCAGACTGATGATGCCTGAAAGAGGGGCTTCGGCAATGCCTAATTCAGTAGAGCTTGCAAGTGCCCATGCATGATCCGGCAGTGACAGCTGATCCTGCAGACCAGCAACAACAACTGGAGAAAGATAATCCAGGGTAACTGCTGAAACATTGTAAACCCTTTCAGTGAAAGATCTCTCCCAGACCAGCTCACCATTGGTTGCATTCACAAGACAAACGGATCTACCATTAACGGACCCGGCAGAAATACACGGCACCGGCTCTCCCTGAAGAATAACAGGGTCAACCCAGACAACCGACCATGTGTCAGCCCCGCTTGGGTAATTCCACAGAATACTGCCATCGGATCCGGAAAGACACATAACACCATTGTCATCTGCAGCCAGAGCAATATCACCTGTGCCGTCTCCGTTAACGTCCGGTCCGCCCTGAACATCCATAAAAGTTCCCGATCCGGCAAAGCTCCAGACAGATGTCCCTCCTCCGTCATAACATTCAACCAATCCATTGAAAGTACAGAAAACAGCAAGAGGCCATGTATCCGGTGAATCCGCCAGAGCTATAGACATGCAGTCCCCACCTGGGTCGTTCTGCCACAAGATATCTCCATTTGCCCCATCCAGAAGCATTGCCCTGTGGTCGGCATAATTGTTGCCGCCTATTGCCAGAAGAACATCATCTACTCCGTCATTGTTTACATCAGTAAACGCTTCTACATCCTCTGCAGCATCCGGAAGCCAGCTGGTCCAGACACTATCTCCAGTGGCCCCGTCAATACATACAACCAGCCCGGAGTTGGAAGATCCAGAGGTTCCGAACCCACCAAGACACTCAGAGACATTGTCACCGTTAATATCAGGCAGTACAGCACAGGCATATCCCCATCCTGTATTGGAAGGCATCACCTCACATGCAGCCCATTCCCATATTGTGGAACCATCTGCTCCTGAGATCAGATAAAGAGTGCGTCCAGGGGGGGCATACCCACCCGGGGTTGCCATAAGTATCTCTCTTTTCCCATCACCGTTCACATCAGGAAACCACTTGAATCCTTCGTTGGAGTAGATGCCATTGTGGGAACTGCTGGTCCATATTGTGGAACCGTCAGATCCCGATACCGCCCACAAAGTGGGTTCTTCATCCCAGAAATTCACACCACACGCAACATCAGAAATACCATCTCCGTCAAGATCACCCATATCAACTGAGCAATACACACCACCACTGGTCACAGCTGACCATAGAACATCAGGCTCTGCCAGAGTCATAATAAAAACACAAAGGAATGCTGCAGTACTCATAATTAACCTTCCCTCTTAAAATCAAAGTAACAAAAGCTCCACTGTTGTAAGACAATAACTGACTTTCCTGACAGGTTCAGCAAAACTCTTTTCTCGAACCTTGTCATCTTGTTACCAATCCCGAAAAGTAGCCTACAACCTGATTGGCACCGGCTCCTGCATCGAGAGAGGTGGAATAGTCAAGTTCAATCGCCTTTCCTGCACCTCTCAACTCCGCGATAAACAACAAAGTTTGAATAGCCCATCTCCCACAAGCTTCAATGTCATCGGTTATTCTATCCGGAGAAAGGCTTAGAAAATCTTTTATAACCTCTCTGTCAAGCTTTTCTGCAATGTAAAGCAAGTGAAAGTGCGACAAATTACTGGATGCAATCACAAAAGCATCAGGAGCGTACTGCTGCACCAGCTCTGCCGTTTTTTTGCAATCGGGCCGAATGCTGAGAACCACGGGAACCACCTTCGCTTTCGGCCATCTTATCTGAACGAATGGTATCATAACCTCAAGACCGTGTTCGTTGAAAACAACTGCATCCATTTCAGAAGCAAGACTGTCTGCAACAACTCTGTCAACAGGACATTTACCAAGAGGAGTTTCCAGAAAGTCTACATCAAACACAGTATCACCTGCCAGGGGGTACGTGTGGCTTGGGACAATAATCACAACTGTTGAAACATCATCAGGTGCGCTTGCAAATCCATAACCGGCGGTTTTGCCCGAATACACATACCCGGCATGTGGGACAACCATACCCACAGCATTGTTTACAGGTGCACATCTGTTATCGAGTAACTGTTTTACAAGCCCTGTGAGCTCGGCTGCGTCAGAAGGATATAATGATCCGGCAAAAGCGGCTTTCAATACTCTATTCAAGTTTATCCTCCACCACAGATCACAGCTGACCATAGAACATCAGGCTCTGCCAGAGCCATAAGAAAAACACGAAGGAATGCTGCCGTACTCATAATTATTCCTCCCTCTTCTATATCTGAACGATTGAAACAGAATGGAACTCAGTTATTTGTCTGTTTCAATCTGCGAACTATCTCACACGCCTTTTCAGGAGTAAGATTACCATGTGGAGTGCCGTTCACCAGCATGGCAGGTGCCTGATCACAAAGACCGATGCACGGTGTGATCTCGATTGTCAGGAAAGAGTCTTCTGTGGTTTCAAATGGTGTGATACCGAATTCTTCCACAAGTGCGCTTAAAACATCTCCCTGGCCTGCCATTGCACAACTGATAGTGCTGCATACCCTTACTATGTTTCTTCCCCGGGGGGTGGAGCTGAAGAAACTGTAAAAGCTTACCACGCTGTACACCTCACCAGGGCTGACCCCGGTTGCCTCAGCAACAGCATCAACTACTTCAGCTGGAATATAGCTGAGTTCTTCGTTAACCCTTGTGAGAATCTGTATAACACTCTTCTGTTCATTCCCAAACTCACTGATGCACTCAGCCACTATCTTAAGAGGATCGCGTGCCATTATCATCTCCCTTCAAAAGAACCTCCCCGATGTTTTGAGCAAGCATGCCGGGAGAAAGAGATTTATCAAGAAATCTCACCACTGGAAAATAATCCGGATGGTCTTCCTTTTTGAAGGAATACCCCAATGCCCTCTCCATGGAATTAAGCATGATAACAGGTACACGACTATTAAGCTCCAGAGAAATGGTTCTTGCAATGGAAAAACCATCATCAGCATTTTCCATCATGATATCAACAACCACAACATCCGGTTTGCCTTCTTCAACCATCTTTAAACCAAGAATCCCTGTTGAGGCGGTCTGAACATCATACCCGTATACATCAAGAAAAATACTGTTTACCTTAAGAAAATCAGGATCGTTATCAATAAGCAGAACTCTCGCTCTGTCTGTCATGATTCCACCTTTCACTGAATCAATACCATTTACAACCTTGCAAAGCGGCAGTCCTGGTAATCACGAGGGGTATTCAGATTGATGAATGATTCCAGCCTGGGATCGAACGATCTGACCTCAGACTCTGCTACCTCTGCTACAGTTGCCTGCTTAAAGAAACCAGTAACTTTAGTACCGCCAGAATCAAGATATTTCTTGATTATCCCGGAAGTTGAGCGATTGTAAACTGCACACAAAGGCTCATAAAAACCTCTGACCACCGGAACAACAACATCTGTTTCAGCAGACATTTTTGAAGCAAGATGTTTGATAAGCTCTTTCCTTACGAACGGCATGTCGCATCCGATCACCAATGCATACGGATTCTCTAACTTCAGCAGACCGGATAAGATTCCCACCAGAGGACTTCTGGTGTGCCTGACATCCTGCACAAGCCTCACATCTGTTCGTGAAATGTCAACACCTCTGCAGGCTACAACAGTCTCATCAAACAAACTTCCGATCCTGTTGATTATGTGATCCATTACAGTTCCGCCTGAAGCAGGCAGAAGGTGCTTTGGGAAACCCATTCTTCTGGATTCCCCTCCAGCCAGTATAAGCAGAGATACTCCCTTAAGGATCACAGTCCAAGCCTCCATTTGTTGGAATACACATTCATTCTGTTCCCTCGAACAAAACCACAGAGACAAATGCCCAGCTGCTCTGCCTTCTTTACAGCCTGAAGAGTGGGAGCAGAAACAGCAGCTATCAAAGGGATGCCTGCTCTTGAAACTTTGCTTACAAATGCAGCTGGAACCCGTGAGGATAAAAGCATCATTCCATGCTGTATTTCAAGACCCTCAAGATAAGCATGACCTATGACCTTCTCCAGTGCTGCTGAACGACTGACATCCTCTGCAGTACAAATAATTGAATGCCCGCTACTGATCGCAGCAGAGTGGGTTGCTCCTGTTTCCATGAAAATTTTTCCGCCTTTAACAAACTGTGCAACCTGCCTGCAGACAACCTCTGAAGTGGTAATGTAATCAGATTCCACCACATTCGGCTCTGCACTCCGGGTTCGTTCCAGCTCTATGTGCATCCTGCTTCCATTCTGCTTCACTGGAACCGGTTTCTCCCCCCACAGAATGTAACCTTCCGTTAGCAGATATCCGTACGCAAGCCAGAGAAGATCCCCAGGCGAACAGACAAAGTCAAAGGAATGCTTATTACCAAATTCAATGGTAATATCTGTCTGACTGGCAAGCGTATCCAGGTGCTTATGCACTCTGCCATCACTAACCGTAGTGATTCCTATTCTATCTGTGTAACCTGGCATGCAGCCACCTTAAGTTCAGGGATCATGGCTTTGGGGTCGAGAGCATCATTTGTAAGGATATTTGCGGGAGCTTCCGCAAAATGGAACGGAACGAACACAGAACCAATAGCCACCATCCTGGTGGATTTCACAGTGGTTTCAATCCTGCCTCTTCTGGTCTGTATTAATACAGGTCCACCATCAACCAGCCCCAGACGGCGGACATCGTCAGGATGTATCTCTGCGTAAGCACCGCTTACAAATTCATTCAGTGCATCCACTCTTCGTGTCATGCTTCCTGTGTGGTAGTGAAAAAGAATTCTGCCTGTGGAAAGAATGAAAGGGTACTGAGAATCCGGGGATTCCGCAGGGGGAATAAAGTCTACCGGATGAAACTTGCCCCTGCCTCGTTTGAATTCACCTTTGTGAAGATACACTGTGCCGGGATGCTTCTTATGGGGGCACGGCCATTGCAAACCGATTTCCTGTATTCTGTAGTGATGAATACCACCATAGATAGGCGTAACATCAGCAATCTCATCCATGATCTCTGCAGGGCTGGAATAGTTCATGGGATATCCCAGAGCCGTGGAAAGCTCGCAGATGATCTTCCAGTCCGGCAATGCTTCGCCCGGCGCTTCAAGCATTTTCCTGACAAGAACAACTCTGCGTTCAGTATTTGTAAAAGTACCGTCTTTCTCGGCAAAAGAAGCTGCCGGTAGAACTACATCAGCTTTCTCGGCAGTTTCCGTAAGGAAAATATCAAAAACAACAAGGAATTCCGCGGCATCCAGGGCTTTTTCAGTGTGATTCAGATTCGGATCTGAAACCATGGGATTCTCTCCCATAATTATGAGAGCTTTTATGTCCTGGCTTCCAACAGAATTTATGATCTCCATTGCAGTAAGCCCCGGTTCCATACACAACTCTTTTCCCCAGGCCTTCTCAAACTTTTCTTTGTTGGCCGGGTCGGTCACCTTCTGGTAGCCTGGATAAACATCAGGAAGCGCTCCAACATCACAGGCTCCCTGAACATTGCTCTGTCCGCGAAGAGGGTTCACACCACCGGAAAGCCTGCCAGTATTCCCGGTAAGCATGGAAAGATTAGCAACAGAAAGAACATTGTCTGTTCCTGTAATGTGCTGGGTAATTCCCATGGAATAAACAATTGAGGATACTTCAGCCTTAGCGAATATTCTGGCCGCTTCTCTTATTTTTTCTGCTGGAATTGTTGTTATTGCCTCAACCCA
>JAOZLN010000101.1 GCA_029934845.1 Candidatus Sabulitectum sp. | reverse complement strand
TGAAGCACAGGAATCTGAATTTCATGGAGGTTATTGAAGAACTTGCAGAGGAAAATGGTATTTCCATTGAGAGATCCAGTAGCGGATCTTTATCCTCTGATACTTCCAGGGGATTGTATGAAGTTCTGTCAGTGGCCAGGGAGTTTTACGGGGCTTGTTTCACAGAACCCGTTGGGAAAAAGGCAAGAGAATACCTGCAAAAAAGATCGTTTGATCAGGATATTCCCGGAACTGATATAGGATATGCTCCAGGAGGAAATGCTCTTCTTGAGCATCTCCGAAGCAAAAACTTCTCAGTATCAGTTATGAGTGAAGCAGGGCTTGTTATTACCGACAGGGGAAACCCGTATGACAGGTTCAGAAACCGGCTGACATTTTCTATTTGTGACAGAAGAGGAAGAGTTGTTTCCTTTGGTGCCCGTGCTATGGGAGATGTTGAGCCCAAGTATCTGAATGGCCCGGAAACAACCATATACAAAAAAGGATCTTTCCTTTACGGTTACAGTACCGCCCAGAGGGGAGCCAGAGAAACAGGAATGGCAATTCTGGTAGAGGGCTACTTTGATCATGCCAGGCTTGTTTCCATTGGCTACACAGGAACAGTTGCCACAAGTGGAACGGCTCTTACAGAAAAACAGGCCAGAAACCTGAAGAGCATGTCCGAAAAAATATATATCTGTTACGATGGTGATCCCGCTGGTGGTAAAGCAGCAGTGAAAGCTGCGAGAATACTTCTTGCTCAGGGAGCTTATCCCCAGATAGTCAGACTGCCGGGGAAGATGGATCCGGATGATTATGTGAAAGAAAAAGGCAAGGCTGCTTTTGAACAACTTATTGTTTCAGCTTATGATCCTATCTCTTTCTGTATTTCTCTTCTTGGGGGCAGAGTACCCGACGGTCCAGGCAGAATAGAGATCGCAAAAAGGCTTCTGGAAGTTGCAGTTGCCTCTTCAGACCCTCTGGTGGAGGAAGACCTTCAAAGCAAGGTCGAGAAATTCACAGGCTATTCGAGAACTGCACTGACCAGATCAGCCGAGAAACTCAGGAATTCAAAAAGACCGTTTGCACAAAGAAATAGAAGGTCAGACAGCAAAATAGGAAGTGGCGACAGGGGCATTCTAAGAGCCATTACAGCAGGCGGCATTCTGGACAGAGGGTTGATCGGATTCCTTAGAGACGAAGACATGCAATCAGACCAGGCTGTAAAAATTCTTGCGGTTTTCAGAAAACAGGTAGAGCAGGGGTATTCTTCACTGGTTTTCGGCGAGCTTCCAGAGGATGTTTCAAGTGATTGTGCAGATATTGTGGGATTTCTTGAATCAGTGACCACGCAGGAGATCACCAAGCTTAAAATGGATATTGAGAGAAAGCGAAGAGAAATTCCAAGGCGCAGAAAGTTGAGGAGAGGGCTTTCCAGTGCCGATGCCGAAGAAAAGGCAATGACTCTTGAAGAGCTTGCTGATGGCGGTACCATTCATGAACGGTAACAGACCTGTATCATCAGATACCAGTAAAAGATTTCGGTCTATTGTTGATTCTGCTGAGGTTTCCAATAAGAAGAAACGGGCTCAGCTTGCCACGATCATTAAGGGGGCAAGGGAAAAATTGCTGAATCTGCTGGATATGCAGCAGGACAATTCTGTAAGACATGACTGGACTATTACACAGAAAGCCATTCATCACGAACTCTGTCTGGTTACTGATCTTTCGGTAAGAGCCGAGGCTGAAAAATGTATTGAGCTTCTTCTGGATGCTGAAGCAGAACTTGTAGAGGGTAATCTCCGGCTGGTTCTTATGATCGTCAGGCGCTATACCCGTGGTGTGGCAGGAGCCCTGGAGGAAATGGACTTTGTTCAGGAGGGGTGTGAGGGGCTTCTTGATGCGGTCAGAAGGTTTGATTTTTCAGGTAATGGAGGTTTTCTTACCTATGCACTTATTCGTATAAAAAGAAAAGTTCTTCTTGCACTGGAGAAGCAGCACAGGCTGGTAAGAGTACCTTCACACGTGATTAGAAAAGGCAGATACCTTAAAGAGGTAATTGAGGGTTTTGCTTCTGACAAAGGCAGATATCCTGTGCCTTACGAAATAGAGATGGAGACTGGCGGAGATATGGACTGGTCGATTCTGCTGAGTCTCTCGGAAACTATTGATTCCATCCACGACCCTGTGGACGGAACAGGTTTGTCTCTAGAGGAAAGGCTGGCCTCCGGGGCTGTGGAACCAGGTACAGTTTCCCTTAATGACATGGTGAAAGAAGCACTTGATAAACTGGACAAAAGGGCCAAATTCATTCTTGTAATGCGGTATGGTTTAATGGATGGTGACACCCATAAGCTGGCGGACATTGCAGAAGTTCTAGGTCTATCAGCAGAAAGGACCCGGCAGATTGAAAAGGCTTCCATTAAGATACTTCGCCGTGATTTCAGTGATTTTGATGTTTCTGACTGGTTGCAGTAAGGAAGAAAATTCTGCACAAATAGCTCAGGGCGAATCTATGGACAATGATACTTCGATCATTGTTTTTGGACCATCGCTGACAGAGCTGTTCTACATATCCGGTACATGGGAGCGTCTTGCAGGGGTTGACAGATTCTCAATATGGCCATCTCAGGCATCACAGCTTGCGGTTATAGGAGATTTTATGACGCCGTCGCTGGAAATGATCTCTGCTCTCGGGGCAACTTCCATACATGTTGTGGGCAGAAACCAATCTCTTACCGATCTTGCTGAAAGACTGGGAATTCCATGCTATCAGTATTCTTTTGACAGGCTGGATGATGTTTATGGATCCAGTCGTAGAATTGAGGATCTTTACCCGGAAGCAGACCTCAGCGAATTCAGAGATGAGATAATCTTTACATTGGATTCTCTTTCCTCTGTTTTCGAAACTACTTCCCCCGAGGTGATGATCGTTGTGTATCTGGAGGGTGATGGTGCGATCACCGTTGCTGGAATGGATACTTTCTACTTTGACATTCTTACCGGTATGGGTTGTGTTCTGGCTGCTCCGGAGGCTGGCAGCTATCCTGCTGTTTCTGTAGAGGGGATTCTTGCAATTGACCCTGATTTTGTAATTATTCTTGATCCTTACAACACGTATGAAACCGCTCTGAACCGCTGGAGAAGCAACGGGCTTGATGATTCTAATGTAACGGTTCTTTCAGGTGATCATGTTCTTATTCCAGGAGCACGCTTAAATGAACTTATAGTAGGGATTGCCCGGTGTCTGAACTGATCTTCCAGGAATTCGCTGCAGGTTATTCCCCGGGAGTTATGGCGGTTACCGGGGTATCAATGGGAATCACCGGTGGAAGTGTAACCGCTGTTA
The DNA here is from genome assembly GCA_029934845.1 of Candidatus Sabulitectum sp. Classification (GTDB taxonomy): domain Bacteria; phylum Fermentibacterota; class Fermentibacteria; order Fermentibacterales; family JCC-6; genus Sabulitectum. The sequence goes on along the minus strand of JAOZLN010000101.1, from coordinate 4,897 downwards.
TCGGCCCGAATGGAAGCGGGAAAAGCACTCTTTTAAAAGGCATTATGTCTTTTCCTGGAATTCACAGCAGAGGATCAGTTACGCTGAACTCCAGAGCCGTTCATTTAATGAATCGCAACGATAGAGCAGGTAGGATAGCATATCTTCCCCAGTCCCCGCCGGTCCCTGCAGGTCTTACTGCCGTTGAAACTGTGTTGCTGGGGCGGTTCCCCCACAGAAGCGCCTGGTCCAGTGACTCACCTGAGGACATCAGAATTGCTCTGGACGCACTGGAAATGGTTGGTGCGTCACACCTGGCAGACAAATTTACCGACGAGATATCAGGAGGAGAGAACCGGCTGGTTAACCTTGCTGCAGTTCTTTCCCAGAAAACTGAGGTAATACTTCTTGACGAACCGGGATCATCTCTGGATTACGGTCATGCAGCTCAGTTGTGGAAGCTGCTCTCTGATCTCGCAGAGAGGGGAATAATTATTCTGGCAACTACTCACAGAATAGAGATGTCCGGCAACGCCTTTGATAAGGTTCTTCTTCTTTCTGACGGCAAAGCTCTGGCTTTTGGCAGACCAGAGGATGTATTTCATTCAAAAGATCTTCTTTCAAAGGTGTACAAGACGCCTATGGAGGTCAGGCAGAGTTCACCCGGTGGCAGCTGGATTGTTTTTCCAGGAGACTCAGAATGAAGAGAACTCTGATATCTCTTGTAGTTCTTGCTGCAACTGGAATTGCTCTTTCACTTGCCACAGGTCCGCTTGGGTTGAATGCTCCCAGTCAAGTAATTATGTATCTCCGACTTCCCAGAATTCTGCTGGCCATTACCGCCGGAGCAAGCCTCGCAGTGTCAGGCTGTGTTCTGCAGGCGGTATTAAGGAACCCGCTTGCAACTCCTTACACTCTGGGTATCAGTGCCGGGGCTGGAGTTACAGCAGGGTTTATCATACTTTCTGGGATCTCGCTTCCTGTATTCATCCTTTACCTCTCTGGCACTGCCGGGGCACTGGCAGCATCAATGCTCACCTGGTTTCTGGCAGGGCGAGGCCAGAGAGACCACTCAGGTCTTATTCTGGCCGGTGTAACCGTCAACCTTCTTGGAGCCTCAGTTCTTCTTCTTGTTGAGTACATGAGCCCGGCTTCGCGTCTGGTGGAGATAATCAGATGGATGATGGGTGATCTTGCCATAGCCGGCTATCGCCGTGTGCTTTTTCTTCTTCCATTTCTTGTGGCCGGCATGGTTCCTGCAATGATGAGAACAGGTACTCTGAACCAGTTTCTCACAGGTACTGAAATGGCAGAATCCAGAGGAGTGAACACCGTAAGGGAGAGGTTGCTTCTTCTAATCGCTGCGGCGGTTCTTGCCGGTGGCGCTGTAGGAGCAGTTGGCCCTATTGGTTTTGTAGGGCTTATAGTGCCCCATACCATTAGACGGCTGGTGGGGGGGGACTACCGAAGGCTGCTGCCGTTGTCTGCTCTTGGAGGGGCTGTTCTTATGCTCTGGGCCGATATTTTCTCTCGAGTTGTCATTTCTCCGGCGGAACTTCCAATCGGTGTCATCCTCTCTCTGCTTGGCGGCCCGTTCTTTCTATACCTGCTCATAAAGAAACCCCGCCTTTAAGACGGGGTTACCTCATAAGGATCATCATCGAAATCCCAGAAACATAAGGTGTCCCGAGAACGCAACCATGGCCAGCATAACGTGTGAATAACCAGAACAGTACTCACAAGCCAAGAACATCGCCACTGTTTCTGGTTGATTCAGTTGTTGGCGGAATTATGCCTTTTCATGTTCTCAGATGTTCCTGTACAATAGTGATCTTAAGCTTCGGCAACCAGATGCCTGGAATCTATTTTGCATTTAGGCAGACAAAGAACGGCGGATCTGATTGACATCCTACTGTACAAGTAGTACATTATGTACATAAATCAAAAGAAGGGGAAACTTATGACCATTTCTGTTTCGACAGCAGATGCAAGGATGAACTTTTCAGATATTGTTAACAAAGTAGCATATGGCAATGAATCTATCGTTTTGACACGTAGAGGAAAGAATATCGCTGCTCTGATTTCAATGGAGGAGCTTGAGTTACTTCAGCAAATTGAAGATCGCTTGGACATTGAAGATGCAAATATGGCTGTTTCTGAAAAGGGAGAGAGCATCCCGGCAGAAGAAGCATGGAAAATGCTGGGACTTTAATTCATGGAGTATTCTGTCGAATTCAGACCCGCCGCTTTGAGGAACATGAAAAAAATCCCCAAACGGGTATTGGTGCGAATTAAGAAGAGAATTGATGAGTTGGCTATTCAACTGCCAGAGCCCAAAATTACTAAGATGAAAGGAAAGAACCCATATCACAAAGTCAGATGTGGAGAGTATCGCATACTCTATGAAATCCACAGCGATGAGTTGTGCATTCTTATTGTAAAAGTAGGACACAGAAGAGATGTTTACAGAAATCTGATACATTCACGCTAGTTAATTCAATCGATATGCCTAGATCGCAAGATATTTACCTATGTAGTAAGCATATGCTTTTATCACAAATGAAGTTGTAATAATTTTTTCGTTTTTTTGAATCATTAATAACATTCAACCGGTGATGTTTAATTGATACGCCAACGCCCTGCATAACCAGCACTGGTATAAATTCAGCCAGCCACATAGCGCCTGTGACTGGTTAATGCGATGGTTCGCCGAATTGTTGCCTTCATTATGAATTTCTGTACTAATCATGAAGATGAGAGCAGTTCTCGTTATGAATAACAAGTATGCCTCAAGAAATTCTGAATTGAAGTTATTAGAATTAAGCCAATTTTCCCTCGTCTTTCTTGACTCATATCTACTCTGCTCTAAGTCGTGATTTCCATGACAAGGGATTCTTGTTAAGATGCATTACGGCAACAACTAAAATACTATCATTCCTGACTTGATATACCACACCATAAGGGAACCGGTTAGTTCTGCAACGTCGTGTTCGCTTCGATAAAGGAGTCCATGCGTTTGGATATTCAATGATCCGGCCAACGACTCTCCTGACCTCGGCGGCAAACTCAAATCCTAAACCTTCACTCTGACTGTTGTAGTAGAATATCGCCTGGCCAAGTTCGGCCTCAGCCACTTCAAGAAATACGACATTCATGATTTTCGTGGATGATCAATCCTATCGAATACCTTCTTTGCAGAGGAGGCATTGATCTCGCCAACATCATAGGCGTTTATACGATCCTCAGCCTCTCTTGCCCACAAGGCATCGATTTTCTGGCGGTCAGGAAAATTGAAACTGGCAAGGATTTCTTCAACTAACTCAACACGCTCTACCGGAGGCAAATCTAATGCCTCACGTAAAACCTGCTGCGACTCGATTGTCATAAAATCACCTCAATTCTTCAGCCTTAAACAAATTGAATTATACTACAGAATCATCTTTACACAATATCATTTACAACGAATGTGCGCATAACCTGTTCTGACCGAATTTATTCCGGAGTTAAGCTCTCATAAACAATTACCTTTTTTCACTGATGATTGGTCAATTACTACGGAATTTTTAAGGCTTACCCGCTGGCATAGCGGTGAACTACTGTTTATGTGGTTTCCAGATAAGTCCGAAATTTGGTTTTGCGCCGTATAAGAATCAATTGGTTTCTCGTTTATGTTGTAGTTGGTAGTGATATAGCTTCTGGAGTTCTACTGATATCATCTTATGGGGTTTCCTTATAATGTGCGCTGTTTCTTTCTAAACTGTTCATCTTCGCATACATTGTTCAGCCTGTCGTGTTGAACCACTATTGCAATCAATAAGTATGGATTATGTGATTGTGTTATTGTGCAGTCAATATGCATAGCAGAGGTATTGCTGTTTGAATATACATAACTCAGTTAATTGAAGACCCTTCCATGCTCTCATGACTGATGATATGGAGAAACTGCTGCTGTTTGTTTAGTGTATTGGTGTTCTGTGGGTGTTGTACACATTGAAGAGCTTATTGAAGCATGCGTTCCAGGTGTTCTTCTCTGCGAAATTCTTGTAATCATTCCTCTGAGAGTTGTCACTTGATGCTGCGTTCATAGTTGTCTCTGCAAGGGCCCTGTTGGAGTTCCAGACCCCGCCTTTCGGCAGGGGCTGACTCGTTATACCTGTGATTATCACTCGTGATTATCCGGTGATTACCTCACAATCACCTTTAGGGAGGTGCGTGTCGTGGTCGGGTGGAGGATGCGCCCGTTGACCTCCGGCACTATGCAATACGTGGGAGTATCGAGACCCTGAACAATCTGGTCGGGTTGACAAATACACGCCACATGCAATGATATGGCATTGAAATGTTAATAAAGGAGTCTGGTATGCTTACCGACGAGATCATTACACTTGCGAAACAGCGTGGTGTTATTCGCGCCGCTGACCTGAAGAAGATCGGGGCCAGTAGAACGCTGCTTCCCTACCTGGCCAGGAAGGGCGTACTGCGGCGCGTTACTCGCGGAGCCTACATTCTCGCCGACCATATCCCCGAACACGAAGCGTTTCTCGAAATTGCAACTGCCGTGCCCCACGGTGTACTCTGCCTGCTTTCCGCGCTTCAGTTCCACGAGATCACGACTCAGATGCCGCTGCAGGCCTGGGTTGCCATCGAGCGCGGCAGGCACGAACCTACCTGCGGCAGCATTCCTCTGCGTATTGTGAAGTTCAGCGGTTCCGCCTTTACCGATGGGATTGAGGAACACGAGGCCGACGGGATAACCATCCGTGTGTACTCGGCTGCGAAGACAGTTGTGGACTGCTTCAAGTTCCGCAACCAGATCGGCCTGGACATAGCCAGGGAGGCGCTGCTCGATGCTCTGGATCAGAAGAAGGCGACGCGCGATGACATCTGGTACTATGCAAAACGCTGCCGTATGTCCCGA
>JAOZLN010000100.1:7294-8322 GCA_029934845.1 Candidatus Sabulitectum sp. | reverse complement strand
TGCCGACGCAAAAATGTTGTAATCCCACCAGTAAGAACTCACAAGCAGGAATGTCATCTTCAGTTCCATCCTGTACCAGTCAGTGTTCAGGGAATCATCAAACATCTTCTGGTGAAGACTGTCAGAAATTAGTTCGGGAAGGGCTCCACGAAGCCATGGCGTAGCAAACCCCTGCCTAAGAGCGGCTCTACTTCCCCCGACTGCGAATCTCACTTCTCTGATTGTTTCTGCAACAAATGGCTCCACAATCACTGCGAAGCGATCGCTGGTAATAAGAGTATTCGTATCGTCAAGATTGCGGTCAGTCACTATCTGATTAAGGAAAATATCCAGCACTATATCAAAAACATCAGGATCCCAATGGGATCGAGAAAGAATCTCCGCTGGATAAACATAAAAGTCTCTAACTGAAGGCAGAGCGGTAGGGAAACCACGGCCAACCCAGGCACAGGCAGACGACATCTGCAAACACTCGAGAATCGCTTCCTGATCATTCATAAGAAACAGTGATTCGTTCTCCCAGCTTACGAACGGAGAATAATCACTGAGATCTCTTATTCTTTCAATAAGCAAGTCCTGCTGTTCATCAGGAATAATTTCCTGAACAAGAACAATAAAGTCGTCTTGTAAAACCGCTTCATTCCTGGGATATATTGCAGTAAGAAACCAGGCACTCTCAGCCAGATCATTGTATTTTGCTTCTAGTTTCTCTTCCCTGGCTTCAGGATCAAAGCCCTCAAGAATGTGATGAAAGTAAAGAACAGACCCGTGAACAGAACTCGGGCAAATGGTTAGAAGAGAAAGAACCTGATTAAAATAATCGTTTCGCCTGTGGGCGTGAATTTTGTATGCTCTGTAAAGTTCCTCCATAGATTTGTCAAGCATCCCCATGTTGGAATAACCAAGTGCAAGATTGTTGTGAACCTCGGCATAATTGGGTGCCATGGTTATAAGACTGTCATAAGCAGCCATTCCAAGAAGCAGATCATTCCTGATCTCTGCCTCTGTTATCTGATTTGACAACCCTG
>JAOZLN010000100.1:5158-7284 GCA_029934845.1 Candidatus Sabulitectum sp. | reverse complement strand
TGCCCAGGGCATACCACCCTCCCAGGTCGTAAGGGTAAACCTCGGTGGCCTCCCTGGAGTATGCAACTGCGCTATCCGCGTAAATTGAAGCACTCTGCCACTGATTAATTGCCGCAGTAAAAGCAGACTCGTCACCGGAATTAACCCATTCTGCCGAAGCGGCATATGCACCATTCATGGTCATCTCTGTTCTTGCAAGAAAAACATCCTTGCCTCTGAATACCAGCGCTGATGCCCGTGACATAGGCAGGTAGTGAATAAACAAACCTGCTGCAAGGATCAGGCTGACAAGAAACAAGCCAATGGCTGCTATCCTGCTTCTGTTTCCAGGTAAAACAGGTTCAGTTTCCCGGGAAAGAAATACCATAAGCAGCGTAGCGAACAACCAGGCTGTAGGAGGCCATCTTAAGTGAACAGAAACAAGACCCTCGGCAAGCATGGCAGCAAGTCCTGCAAAAGCACCAGCCCTGAACAGATCAACATTCTTAAACCTGCGCAGAACTCCCCAGACAGCCAGACCCCATAAAAGAAGTCCCACAACCCCTATATCCACAAGAATTTCAAGATACTCACAGTGGGCATGCAAAGTGTTGTGGCTTACGCCCAGAATGCTGTAATACGGGTTCCTGTACTCGGGGAAAAGAATTTGAAAAGAGCCGGGACCGTGGCCAAGAAGAGGGCTGTCTTTGAAAAGATCAAACGCCCCTGACCAGATGATCTTCCTTACCTGAAGCGTTCCCTGATCCTCTACTGAAGGATCAAGCTCGGAAAGCCTTGCTATCATTGGAAGAGTAACAGCTGCAACAACTGCAATAAGAAGAAGAACGAATGGTATGGCTTTTTTTAAAGTTACTGAACTGTTCCTTACAAACCATAACAGAAACACAAATGATCCTGCGGCCACACCAATTATGCTGCCTCGGGTTCCACTGGCAACCACTGTTCCTGTGGCAAGAGCAGCAAAAACGAGCACCAGACCGGTTCTGATCACAACAGTAAACTTCTTCAATGAAAAAAGATATGCTGCTCCCAGTGGAATAACAGCTGAGGCAAACCCTCCAAGAAGGTTGGGGTTTCCAAGGCTTCCGGTACTTCTACCACTTCTGGTAAGTGCAGCATCCCAAGCAAATACATTGATGCCCTGCCACTGCATTAATGCATAAACAAACATGATCGAGACGGTTCCCAGCATGATTGACACGAAAAGCCTTACATGATCTTTGTCAATAAACATCAATGATGAGATCGTCAGCGCGAAAAGAGAAAGAAGCATAAGAAAAGTGAATGGTCCATTAGGTGACCCTGTTCCAGCACTGTGCATCACAACCATGAGAAGCAGAATGGCACCAACAGAGGCTAAGGTTATCAATGGGATTCTTTCCCTGTAGAACGGTTTTCCCATAAAAATAAGTACAGCTGCCATTATTGAGGCTACACTGCCACCTGCCACGTAAAAGATCTCTTTAATAAGAATGCTGTTTCTGCTGTTGGTTAATATTCCAAACACCACACCCAGCATTACAACAACAAGCAAAACAAGGAATGCCATGGATATTCTTGATTTCATCAACTGCTTCCTCTCTCGCCGTTGGAGATAAATATTGTAAAAACGCTGATTACTCCTATGGCATTAACAAAAGCAAGAATCGCCTGATAGGGCTTTAGCGTTGGCAATAGAAGCGCCATTGTTCCCAAGATCACAGAAATAATGTAGAGCAATATTACAGTAGTTCTCCTGGAATATCCCATTCTCATAAGACGATGAGCCAGATGATTCTTGTCACCCTGAAAAAGCGGTGAGCCTTTCTTTCTTCTGTACAGAAGAACCATCACCGTATCAACAATGGGAACTGCAAGAATCAACAACGGAGACAGTATCGCGAGGTATGGAATCGAGCCATTGGGTGTATAAACTCCCAGAACTGCAATGATACCAAGAATAAACCCAAGGAAATTAGAACCACAATCTCCCATGAAAGTTGAAGCCGGAGGGAAATTGAAGAAAAGAAAGCCAAGAGATGCTCCAGCCAGAGCAACACTGATAAAAGCAATAGAGGGGTTGCCGTGGATAAAATTCAAAGCAGCAAAAAACATAGCGGATATTGCAGAAACACCTGCGGTTACCC
>JAOZLN010000100.1:1647-5148 GCA_029934845.1 Candidatus Sabulitectum sp. | reverse complement strand
ACCGTCAGCATGATCAAGAAGGTTGATTGAATTAGTAATGCCCAGAAGCCAGATCAAAGTAATAGGTACCGTCAACCATGCAACACTGCTTCCTTCAAGAAAAAGCCTTACCTGTGCGCCGTTTACTACAAACAGAGTACCTGCAATAACTGCCACTATGGAATGAAGAAAAAGCTTCATGCGCGGCGAGAGCTCATACTTGTCGTCTACAAATCCTGTAAGAGCCATAAGAAAACCTGACACCAGCACAAGAATACTCATAGACCGCCAGGTAAGAGGGGTATCAACAATGTTTTCCCCTGGAAGAACTGGGAAAATAAGCATTCCTGCAAGAATAGAGGCGGCAAAACCTAAAAACACCGCAACACCACCCATAACAGGCATACCGGAGCCACCGGGCTTATCCTTCAGGTCGACCATGCCCAATTTCCCTGCAATGCGACTCATAAGAGGAGTCATTATCAGAGAAACCACAAGGGCAATTACCAGCGATGTAAGCATAATCATATTTTATTTTCAATCCCGTCCACAGTAAAAAGATGTATCTGGTTCACATCTATGTCAAACCTCAATTCACCACCTGGATGAATATCAATATCAGGTTTGCACCTTGCTGTGAGATGCTCACCGCTGACGGTTACACCTAGAACCACTTTCTCGTTGCCAAGCGTTTCAACAACCTCAACTGTACACATGAACTGCCCCTGCTCGTTTACGATAATATCTTCCGGTCTTATACCCATGGTATATCTGCCGTCTGTCACTCCCGATAGCTCAAGACTGCCACTTATTGCTGCAAGCTTGCCACCTGACACCTCCGACTTGAAAAAGTTCATGGACGGGCTTCCGATAAAGCCGGCAACAAATTTGTTGCAAGGGTTGTTATACACTTCAAGTGGAGGTGCTACCTGTTGAATAACACCGTCTTTAAGAACAACTATGCGATCACCCAGGGTCATGGCCTCTGCCTGATCATGGGTAACATAGATCATTGTTGCTTTCAGCTTTGTATGCAGCCTGGCAAGCTCATTTCTCATCTGAACTCTAAGCTTTGCATCAAGATTTGATAGAGGTTCATCAAAAAGAAAGACTTTGGGGTGGCGAACGATCGCCCTTCCCAAAGCAACGCGCTGCCTCTGTCCACCGGAAAGTTCTTTGGGTTTTCTATTCAGGTAATCGGAGATCCCAAGTATATCTGCGGTTTCAGCCACCAACTTTTGTATTTCTTCCTTGGGCAGCTTCCTCATTTTCAGGGAAAAGGCCATGTTGTCAAAAACCGTCATATGCGGATAGAGGGCGTAGTTCTGAAACACCATTGCAATATCACGCTTCGAGGGCGTTTCATCAGTTATGTCCCTGTTGTCAATGAATACTCTTCCAGATGTAGCCTCTTCAAGACCGGCCAGCACCCTGAGAGTTGTAGATTTACCACAACCACTTGGACCAACAAGAACCACAAACTCACCATCTGCCACATCAAGAGTAAACTCGGACAGTGCCTTTGAGTCCAAGCCGTAAACCTTGCTGACAGCTTCAAACCTGACAGAAGCCAATCTATTCCCCTCTCGTCTCAGTTAATAATAAGAACCGAAACCTCGTGTTCGTTAAACATTGTTCTTTCCGGATTGAACGGATCAGTAAAAAACTGCACACCGTTAACCAGAAGAGCATATCTATATCTTCCCCTTGGAAGATCATCCGGAAGTGATGCTGTCCAGATACCGTTATCGTTAACCATCACATCGCAGGCAGGATCCACCATGCTGGTCGAACTGGTAATTCCACCCCAGTTGTTCCAGTCCCCAATCAGTTGAACTTTTCCTGCTGCCTGATGATGAAACACAATCTGATCTGTATCCGTTCTTTCTGCCGGTACAAAAAGTGCACAGGAGCAAAGAAGGAAAGATAATGCAATCAGTCTATCCATGCAGATACCTCCATTCCCAAAGTTGTGAGGCCATCTCTCCACCGAACCGTTACAGCCGCAGTAAAGTCATCTCTGGCACCGAATATGCGAAGCAAACTCCCTGGTTTCGGGGAATTGCTGTCAAGGTTTGACATAACAGACAGCTCTGCTGCAACTCCGGGAACCGGAGAGTACAGTGCGGTTGCAGTGGCCCGGAGGCTGTCATCAAACATCTCGATAGCCCCGCCGCAACCTGCAGGTGACATTCTGTAAAATCCTGACACTTTGCCGTAAAATGTTTCAAGGTTCTCCAGCTTTGCAAAAAGAGACCAGGCAATTCCTGCTTCAGAGAGCAGGTCCATTCCTCCGGCAATTGAGGTTTGGGAACTATCTGCAACATCAACAGAAACACCCAGCAACCCGCTTACCGCTCTGTTCTTTCCACGAAGATACCCCGTCAAACCTATTTGAACAGAATCCTCTTCGTAATAGAAACGCGGCACCATCTCTATGGTAAATAACCTGTTCCCAAAAGGTTTCATTTCTCTAAGCTCAGTAAGACAAGTCCACCGCGAATCTTCCTTTACGAAGAGGAACCACGGTTGTACTTTTCTAAGATCAAGAAATCCGTTAAAAGTCTCCAGCCGCGAAGAGTCTTCTCTGACTGCGTTCCAGCTTACAGCACCAAATCCAAGCCAGGGAGATCTTACTGCATACCACGAAAGCGAATCACCAAACTGCCTCCAGAATCCCTGAAATCCAAGCAACCCGCCTGCTTCTATTGTAACAAGGGAAGAGTCTATCACGTCATAATTCCGCCACTCTCGGACTGGAACATCCAATCCCGGCAGAAACGGTTCTACAAGACCGGTTGAAACACCTGTGCCAATCCAGGGCGAACCGGGCCATCTGAAGAAAGCACCGGCACTTACCGGCTCAATATCTGTAGCTGCTGAATCCGTGGAATAACTAAGAGCAGCTTCTGCGCTTAACTGAACCCAGTCACTGTTAAAAGATCCCCTGGGAAAAACGGTCAGAGAATCTGCGGAAAGGGTTCTCAGTCCCGCTTGAAGATCTGCTGATGCAGTTGTATGGAAAAACAACCCCATATCCAGACCATCCTGCCCCGGGTCCACTGCGCCGACCTGTTGTCCGAAAAGAACCAGAGTTAGAAATATTGCTATCACTGGAACCTCCTCGAAATGCCGAATTTATGCTCGATCTCATTCTCTTGAAACAGAGCACCATACCTGTAATTCCATGATCCAGTAGCAAAACTAGCAGCTGCGCTGAAATCTTCTCCACCAGTGCCTGAATAAAGTTTCAGTGCTCTGTTCACTGCAAGTTCGCACCCGACCCGCCAGTTACCATCACTCAGAGTAGTGTGTGCTTTAAAATTCCTGTTGAAGACATGGCTGAAACCTGTGACAAGTGTGCGGTCCTCCAGAATGTCCATAAGATTCATTCCAAGAGCAAATGATGGAAAAAGAGAGAACTGAAACCCGGCATCAACGTCTAAAATGCCGTGACCGGTGCTGTCGGCATAATGATATCCGGCAGAAACTCCGGTTGTTATACTTGGTCCGAACAAACCA
>JAOZLN010000100.1:0-1637 GCA_029934845.1 Candidatus Sabulitectum sp. | reverse complement strand
CAAGCTGAAATGCACCAGTGCTATTGTGAATGTTCCATCCTGCACCGGCGCCGATGTGAAATCCTGACAACCCTATGGGCAAAACTGCAGCGGCCGAACCTGAAGATTCCTTTTCGCCGAGCCCTGCGTTAACAGACATCTCAAAAAACTCCACCCTGCCCATACCGGCCGGTGCGGCCATACAGGAAACAGGATCGTTGCTCCAGGCGGCTGGAAAAACACCAAGCCCTGTTTGAACAGGACCTGCGAAGTTCCAAACGCCAAGCAGTACTGAAAGAATAGAGATTGTTATCAGTATGCTCCCCTCCCTTTCAGAACAGTAACAACTGTTCTGGCCAGAATCGCCATGTCCAGCATGACAGATTGGTTTCTCATATAGTAAAAATCATACTCCAGATTTTCATGCAGCGGCAGATCTTTTCTGCCCATGATCTGCCACAAACCGGTTATACCCGGTTTAACATCAAGCCGTCTGCGCTGCCATGCGTTGTAATCATGAACAATGAAATCCATCTCCGGTCTGGGACCGACCATACTCATGTGGCCCCGGAGAACATTAAACAACTGAGGTAGTTCATCAAGGCTTGTTTTTCGCAGCAACCTGCCGATACCTGTTACTCTGGGATCATTCCCGGCGACAGGAGCTACTTCATACTCGTTCGCTTCCGGCTTCATTGTTCTAAATTTGAAAAGAGTGAATTTTTTGCCATATCTGCCCACCCTTGTCTGCCTGAAGATGGGAGAACCCTTTCCAGTAACTGCAAGAATTGCCCAGACCGTGCCCATAAGTGGAGCTAGAACAACAATCAGCAGCGGCGACATGAACAGATCCATAACTCTTTTTGTAAGATTGTTAAAAGTGCCTTTACCGGACGATCCGATTTCAACAACAGGCATTTTTGATATACTGCTGAGATCACTGGCTCCTGCAGCTATTTCAAAAAGATCTGTAACAAGCATAAACACAACATCTTCCTTTTGAACAGAGTTTACGATCTTAAGCATATCCGTTCGACTCATGGACCCACTTGCAAAAAATACCTCATCAATGGAAAGACTTTCTATCAGACGGGGAAGATCCCTTGCTTCACCAATAATTCTTACACCGCAGATCTCACTGGCAGCTCCAGCCATTTCCACAAGCACACCCTTGATCCTGTGTCTTGGCTCTGGAAATTTATTCAATGAAGCAATAACCCTCTCGGCAAACTCACCTGAACCAATTACAAGCGTGGCCGGTGATTCCTTGAATGGTGCCACTCGCAGTGCCAGAGAAGTGAACAGCTTCCTTAAAAGAATGTTCAACGGTTGAGAGATCAGAAGGAATGTCAGAAGCATGATCCTTGAATAATCCATCTTCACCAGATAACTTGCAGCCATAATAGACACCGCAAGGTAGAAAACAGCACGCATCCGTCTTGCAAGCCCTGGAAATGCTCCCTGTTGAAAAGAGTACACGTACATTCCAGTAGACCACCATGAAGCGATCCACAGAATGAACAACACGGGAATAGTGGCGAGATAGGTGCTGATCGTATGGGAGAATCCGGGAAAGACCCTGGATAACCAGCAAGTTCGTATGTACCAGGTAGCAAACAGAGATACAGGAACTGTTACAATGTCCGAAGCTATCAGAA
>JAOZLN010000099.1 GCA_029934845.1 Candidatus Sabulitectum sp. | reverse complement strand
GGCTGCCACAGGCATAGAGTTGTGAACAAGGGCGATATCCGCAGAGTTGTTGATCTTTTCGGCTATTCCGCGGCATACTTTCTGAAAACCGATAAGTCTTGCCATAAGAAAAAGAGGAGCTGCCGGGCGCAGAAAACCGGTTGGCCTCCTCCACATAGGGTAAGGATAAACTGTTTCAGCAATACTACTTCCAGCTGGCTGCAGTGATCCTCCCTGTGGTACATGAACTGAAAGATCAAATTCCCTGGAAAGATGCTCTGTGAATTCTCGAAGAACTCTTATACCTCCACCGGAAGGGAGCATATGAAATACAGCAACTTTCTTCAGCTTACAAGACCTCCAGGATTATGTACTTTGAGACAACTGAATGCTGTATTATACCCCCTGTAGCTCTTTACTCAATCCCCCGAGGAAATTATGGACTGTACAATAATTATTGCAAATTACAACGGGAAACACCTTCTTGATACATGCCTCTCTTCTTTAGTGGGGCAGGTTGAAGATCGTTCCCGAATAATACTTGTGGATAACGGCTCTGTGGACGGATCTGTTGATCACATGAGAAAGAACTGGCCCGGGATAACCACACTTCCCCTGGACAGTAATACAGGGTTTACCGGAGCAAACAATGCCGGCGCTGCCCTTTCCAATTCTGAAATCATTGTACTTCTGAACAACGATACAAGAGTGGCACCCCACTGGCTCGAAAAACTCCTGATCCCTTTTCAGGACAATTCTGTAGGAGCAGTTACAAGTTCCATGCGCAGAATGGGCGACCTTTCGATAATGGATTCCGCCGGTGGTTTCCTGGATTCTCTCGGTTATGCATTTGACAAAGGTCGAGGAGAGCCCGCATCGGAATGGCATGCGGCAGAAGAAATTCTATTCCCGTGCGGCGGGGCAATGGCATTAAGAAGAAATGCACTGGAGGATGGTCACACCATTTTCTGGGATACTCTGTTTCTGTACAATGAAGATACCGATCTGGGTCTCCGGTTATGGGAGAACGGCCACCGGATTGTTTACCAGCCGGAGGCAGTTGTGGAACATGCCTTTTCAGCCACAGCAGGAAGAAACAGCCCTCTGAAGATGCGTTATTCCACAAGAAACAGAATTCTTATCCTGAAAAGACACCTGGGATCAGAATTTTACAGGATTTCGGCAAAACTGGCTCTTTGGGAAACCATGGCTCTGGGGTTTATGCTTACCGGCGGACAGTTCCGCAGATTCCGTATTTCCCTGTCCGGAGCCAGAGAAGGCTTTTCTACAAGGGTTAAACCGTACGGCAGGTCGATGGAGGCAATGGAACTTTATACCAGATTTATGCGACCCACAAAGGGAAGCTACATCAGGAAAAAGATTGGCAGTTCTCTGTACAAACGAATCAATCTTTCCGATTCCTGATCTTTTCTTTAAGACTTTTTAACAAGAATCCGAAAGCTTTTCCCTTGCCTGCAACCGAAGAAATTTCCTTAAGAACCATTCTTCTGTAATTTCTGGATGAGACCCTGGGGACCGTTGCCTTGCATAACTGGTTCCGAGGTAGTATTATAGGATCAGTACACCAATCGATCAGCGGCTTGAACACTGAATCCATGGTTCCAGCACCGTTCCTCCATAACTTCTGGGAATTCTTTATTTCTTCAACGGTATTTGGTTCGGAAGAAAGTTTAAGAAATGCTTTGCCCATGGCTACCGAATCCTCACTGGGAACTGCTATACCCATACCAGAATCGGAAATAACCCGAGATATCTCTGCTCCCCTTGTACAGACAACAGGAATACCGCGAGATACCCAGTCAAGAACTCTGGTTCGCGCTCCAAGAAGGGTTTCCCCACATG
The DNA here is from genome assembly GCA_029934845.1 of Candidatus Sabulitectum sp. Taxonomy (GTDB): domain Bacteria; phylum Fermentibacterota; class Fermentibacteria; order Fermentibacterales; family JCC-6; genus Sabulitectum. The sequence goes on along the minus strand of JAOZLN010000099.1, from coordinate 6,515 downwards.
GAATATCCGCGTAAACAGCAACTGAAGCAGTCTTTTGGATTTGATCAAGTTCTTCCTTGCTCACCCACCCGGCAATCCGGAATTTATCCTTGAAGCGGGAACCGGATAATCTCTGCAGAAACGAGTTGTACTGCTCTTCCGCAAAAGGAACAGATCCTCCAGTGGCAGTAAAGAAGATTTCTCCGTTTCTGTTCATAGCATATTCAAGTGCGTCAAAAAGGGTATTTCCGTCAAACCAGGAGTTAAAAGAGCCGGTAGAAATAATAGAAAACCCCTTATCAGGACCTGTGGACAAAGGAGCATCAACAGCACAATGAGGAATAGCTCTCGCTGGAACTCTGGATTTCGATGCCCCATCCATTCTGCCCAGAAGGTACAGTTCTCCCATAATAGCATGGGTCTGTCTCTCTGAGGGGGCAGAAAACATGTCTCCCCTGGAAAGCAGTGAGTTTTCCAGAGCAAGCATTCTGAGCATTTCAAGTCTGGGTTCATTTTCCAGCTCTCCGGAAAGATGTATTTCCGCCGGGTGCATACCGTTGATATCTATCCACAACGGAAGATCTGTTCTGCAGAGCACGGCCATTTCGGCAGGATGCGGACTAATGGCAACCACACAGGAATAATCCCTTTTACCAAGAATCACATTTATATCCCGGGGAGAAGATAGTCCTCCTGCAATAGAACACACATCCACAGAGAATCCGGCACTGCGAAGAGCTGTCCGGAATCTATCCGTTCGAGCGATACAGGCTCCTGTACCCTGGCTGGCATTTGTGACAGATCCGTCATTTCCCACCAGCAGAATACTACCCATGCAATTCCCCGGTGCTGTTTTTTCTTATAATGCTTTCCATGTCTTCGTACATTTTCTTTTTAATCCCGCTGGTTGTCGCATTTTTCCGAGCGAAGTTAACAAAAACATCACTTAACGGTAATGGCGCCTTAAATTGCTTAACCGGCATACTCAACCCCTGCGAAGTGCCCTTGAATACCGCTTTTGCCTGAGCTAATCGCCCTCTGGCAATGCTCTTCACTATCCAGAGATTCTGCCACTTTCTTACAATAGGAGTAATTTCCCTAAAAGTTTTAGGATCAAAGTGCTTTCGCATAACCAGTAACCTGTTCCGAACGCAAAGACGCTCCTTGAAAGAACTGAACTTGCTCATTGTAGCGGAATGCATGTGTCTTACCACTGCTTCAGGCTCATAAACGATCTTCCAGCCCGTTCTGAGAAGCTCATAGCCCAGGTCCAGATCTTCCTGATAAATGAAAAGTTCATTCCAGAAAAGCCTGTCCGGAGAAGGAAGAGCGCTTCGCCTTATAATAACTGCACCACCGCACGGGAAAGGTATAGAAGCAGCTTCCCCGTGCAAAGAAGCCGACTCACCCTTGCCCCTGTCACTGGCAAAGCCCATCCAGTCTATCTGACCACCTGCAGAATCCATGATGCTCACATCTGATATGTTTCTCATTGAACTGGTTACCGCAGCCACTGAAGGATCATCCATCCGCCGGAGAAGACTGTTCAGCCAGTTCGGCTCTACAATGCAGTCGTTGTTAAGAAGCACCAGCAGATCACCTGAAGATGCTTTTATTCCCGTGTTGTTCGCTCCGGTAAACCCGGTGTTCTTATCAAGAGCAACCAGGTTTACGGAAGGAAACTCTCTTCTGATAATGTCCGGGGAACCATCGCTGGATCCATTATCTACAACCACTATCTGGTCTGGTGTTCTGTCATGCTCAAGAAGAGAAAACAAACAGTTGCGTAGAATGGAGATACCGTTGTAATTGGGAACAATAACAGACACTTTATTTTGAGTTGTCGTCACAAGAACAGACCCTTTGGTTTGTTGTTCGGCTGATTACTGACTGCATGAATCACAGCAAGCCACATCCAGTACACAAGATTTGAACAGTTCCTTAAGGGGTAAATAACTGTTTTGGCAAAAGTAACGGCAAAGTAGTAAAACCTGAAAGCAATTAGATCTATTCCCTTAAGATTGCGGCTTGCAAAAATGTACCTGTTCCTGTGAGTAAAGTAAACCGCAAACGGGGAAAGCACTCCTCCAACCGTTATGGATACATGGTGTATCATCCTGGCATCAGGTACCAGGTAGTTTTTGAACCCCATTTCCATGGACTTAAGGCTCTGTTCCACATCCTCGTGGTAGATGAACAGATCCGGATCCTGATACCCTATAGCTTTAAAAAGATCCGGCCGCATGATCATTGCACAGCCTGATATCTGATCTACTTCAACAGAATCCGCTGGAAGATCGGACAGTGTTTTATACAGTTGCCTCACACCCATTTTTCTTGGCAGGAATGTGCCACCGGCGTGCCATATGATCTGTCTGTCTTCAGCATATGAGATCACCGGAGTGGCCAGACCAGTGTCAGGATGACTGGTAAAATGGGTGGCCAGGGTAGACAGCATATCCGGTTCAACTTCTGTATCGTTGTTCAGCAGAATTACATAATCAACATCCCGGAGTATTACCATTTCGAAAGCTCTGATATTGCCAGCAATAAAACCACTGTTGGTCGAGTTAGAATAAAAGCTTATCTCCGGAGTATTCTTCACCCAATCAGGAGTTTCTGCCTTGGAGTTGTTGTCCACCAACCCAATAACTACACTGACTCCCGTTGATCTCAAAAGAGATTCTACGCACTTCCCGGTTAGTTCCCATTGATTGTAGTTAATCATAAGAATTCCGATGCGAGGAAGTTTCAAGTCTTCCTGAATGTTCATAAAGACAATCCTGTCTACCAAGAGAAAGAATAACTGCACTCTTTAAATCCAACGGTGCAAAATAGCCAAGATAGCAAAAAAAGGAAAGCCCTGTATTGGAATTGTCTAGTTGGACAAATAAACTATATTTGCCTGACTGATCTGATACTGCTGTTCCAATCTTCCCGGGGGGGGGTACTGTTGTCTCTGCCTGTTACTGTGGTTACAGTTGCTTTCGGTAATTCTGATATTGTCCGAAAATGGGTTCGGCAATGGTCGGATTCCGGAGCTTCCTGTTTGATCTCAAACAACGGTGATCAAATACCATCTGATATCAGTGCAAAGGCCAGAGTACTGCCGTTCACTGGCAACAAAGGATTCGGAGCTGGGATCAACCGCGCTGTTCTGGAAGCCGATACACCCATCATTCTGATAACCAACCCTGATACCCTTCCTGCAAACAGCCACTCGCTGAAAGATCTTCATAACTATCACTCCAGAGGCAACCTTACCGGAGCAACTACTGTTGACCCGGAAGGGAACGAGGTCTACTCAACAGGCATATGGCCCAACATTAACTGGGTAAGGTCACAAATATTCAAGCCTGCAGAATCTCTCTTCAGGGAAGATCGCATTGACTGGCTCCAGGGTTCCCTGATCATGGTTCACAAAAATGATTTTCTGAAAGCCGGTGGTTTCAACTCCAGATATCCGCTCTATTTTGAGGATGTTGATCTGTGTTCAAGGGGGCCACTTCATGGATTGGGAATCGATTTCTGCAGGGAAAGTCAATTCATACACGACGAGGGGACAGGTTCCAGCAAAGTCACGGCGACCAGACTTTCCTGTTTTCACTGGGGTATGCTTGAGTTTTTTAAGGATCACGATTCAGCCAATGCTAAGGCTGTAAAGCAACTTCTTATAACCAAGTGCATTCTAAGAATGTCAGCTTTCCCTATAAGAGATGTCGAAATAACCAGAGGGTATTATCGAGCGCTCAGTTCAATTCTTTCCGGACTTCCCCCAAGGCTTCCAGGTGCTCGAAATGACTGAGAAGACCAGACCGGGAGAGAATAGCAAACTACTGGGGTTTTCCGTTCTTTCCGCAAGCAGTCTGGCTAATGCATTGCTTTCCTATTTCCGTTTCGCCCAGATAACAGCCATTTTCGGAGCGAACTGGCGCACAGATGCTCTTGCGGTGGCCATGGTGTTCCCGTTTCTTGTCAGGGAAGTGGTTTCTCATTCTTTTGGCTCTGCTTTTATTCCAATTTATTCAAGAGTTATGGAAAAACGGGGGCGCAGTGGTGCTGTTGCATTCGTTAACAAAACTATTTCCTGGCTGGTTCTAACAAGTTCAACTCTTATCGCTGCTCTGTGGTTTCTCAGTGGTACTCTGGTAAAGGTGGTAAGCCCAAACGGTTCGCCTGAACTACTGGAACTGGCCTCAATGCTCTTTAAGATTCTTCTTCCCATGGTTCTTCTTGGTACTGTAAACGGGATAATCGCTAATTTTATCAAGTACGAAAAACGATTTACTACTCTTGCTCTTTCAAGCGTTCTTGGTCTTTCTGTATCTCTGACCGTTTTGCTGGTGGTAAGGGACGGAGTGGGAATCAGAATTCTTCCTGCCTCTATCCTGGCAGGAGGTCTGGTAGAATTTGTTTTTCTTCTTTTTCAGGCTAAAAGAAGCGGGTTCAAAGTTTCTCCTTCTATTGCCCGTGATCCATTCATGAGCCAGCTTGCCCGGATGGCAGCTCCGGTCGTGGGAGGAACAATGGTGGGGTTTCTTGCTCCCATTGCGGACAAGATGCTGGCTTCCTTTCTACCGGAAAGCTCAGTAACCGCAATTGATTATGCCAACAGGATCAAGAACATAGTTCTTACGGTTGTTTTTCAACCACTGCTTACTTTCGCAGATCTGAGTTTCTCAGCCAATGCCGCCAGGGGCAAAGTGGAGGCTCTACTTTTAACATTGAGACGAAACATGAACACTACCTCTCTTGTGTTGTTTCCAACAGCTGCTCTTCTTACGGTGCTTGCCGTTCCAGTTGTTTCAGTTTTCTTTCAGAGGGGAAATTTCACAGGGAATGATTCAAGATATATTGGTTATGCACTGGCATTCTATGCTCCATGGCTGGCTCAGTTTGGAATAGGATCACTGATTTCCCGTGCATTCTATGCTCAGAAGGATTCATCAACTCCAGTGATAATCGGAATTATTGGTATTGTTGCCAATGTATTATTGAATCTGATCCTTGTGGAACCTCTGGGAATCGGTGGTCTTGCTCTTGCAACAACAATAACATCCACAGCAAAAACTGTTTATCTGATCTGGTCTCTTTCCAGAAAGATGGGGGGACTGGGGCTTCGATCGATCATAAAAGAGCAGTTCATTATTCTTTCTGCAAATGTTTTTCTTATTGTCAGTTGCCTTGTGTTATCTCATCTGTGGATATTCTCAACCGAAGCCTCTCTGCTCACCCGATCTGTTCAGTTGATCTCTTACGCCGCAGCTGGTATTCTTTCCATGATCATGGTTCTTCGAGGCCTTAAGAGTTCAACATTCTCAAACTTGCTCCACCAGATCACAAATAATATCAGGAAAGCAGCTCCTGCCAATAAGTCATAGAGTATCCGGTTTGTGCCGGCACAATTCAACACAGTGTCAGGAAGGCAGCAGAGCGGAAATATCAGCTTTTTGAGGGAAATTCTTTCCGGAGGATCTCATTGAAGCGTTTTCTGGGAATTTCCACGGCGTAATGTTCATGGATCCAATCTCTTGCATGGCGTCTTGCGGCAAGAGTATCAGACCAGTTCTCGCTGAGATAGTCAAGATGGTCTGCCATATCCTGGGCTGTGGTAAATATTCCGATAATATCAGGAGCTTCAGTGGCTATGTGAGTCCACGGTTTTGCGAGAGTGTATAGACCTGCAGCCATGTAAGCATTTACCTTCATCTGATACACTATTGGAGAAATCTCTTTCACTGTGGCTATTCCAATCTGGTAATTACTTAGAAGTTCAGGTACCTTGAGCCGGGGCACTGGTGGCAGACAGCGAACCCTTCCATCGGTCTTTTTACATAGATCCACGATCTTATCTCTATCCTCACCTGTGCCGACTATATCTCCCTTCATTGTCTTCGAGAGCATTACTCCCTCAATGAAGAGCTCCGGTTCATGGATGCTGTCGATGCTTGTAAGCAGCAGGGCTCTCTCTGCTGACGGACTTTCCACATACCTGAACCTGGACAGGTCCTGATTATGTGCAAGAGGTATAGTATTTTGCACATGAGTGGTTGGGCCTGCTATCTTGAATACAGCGTTTTTCATTAGCTCCCCAAAGTCAGATCCCATATGCTCAGGGTTCAATTTTGAATGGAAACGCATTGCATATGGAAGGTCTGAATACATCGCAGCGTACCCCGCTTCCGGACTTTAAAAGTGAATGAACAATTTCAAGAACTTCTACAAAACATAAGATATAGAGCTTATCAGGAAAGTTTACAATGATAAAATTAAATCTAAAAACTTACAATAATAAAACTCCCACACAGGATATCTATGCAAAAAAATCAAGAAATATTGAGATATTTATGAAGAATCTAAACTTTATTGGAGAAAATAGATGTAAAAGATAAGATAGAACACAAAACCCCATAAAAGTTTAAAAAATTATAGAATTTTTATGAAGAAAGAAGTGCCTTTTTAAACTATGGATTTATTTGGGTTGTATAACAACCCCCTTTCCTTTTGTAATAAACTCTTTTTTAAGCTCTTTTCTC
>JAOZLN010000368.1 GCA_029934845.1 Candidatus Sabulitectum sp. | reverse complement strand
ATAAAAACAGCGTAGCCCAGAGAAGACCTCCCATTTTTGCATTTTTCATTTCTCTGTATACCCCTTTTCATCACACCAAACTAACTGAATTTTCCACCTACCAACCCGATAGGCACCTGCGAACAATCCCGTCAGAGGTTTGAACAATAAGCCTTTGTCTGGCAGAATCCATAGACTCGCTTAACGGGTCATACAACAACCATTCGGAAACCGCCTCGTCTCTTATAATGTACTCATTATCGAAGGTATTATCCATAGAGACAGAAACCCTGAGTTCGAGTTTGTATTGCTCGACCTCCTCCCCGCCGGTATAGGTTACAGCACTTCGCGCAAAGTATGTGACTGAACCGGATATACGGGCATCCGGAGACTCGTTGTCGATTGACAACCGTCCATCCTTTACAATCGCTTCAGTCACAAGAGAAGTTATCTCCTGCTCGAGCCCGTACTCGGTTACATTGCTTCTGAACTGTTCGACCTGCACCGATCTTATGTTTTCCGGAAGGGTGCCCTTGAAGCTGTAGGCACATGCCATAAAAGACAAAGAGACAATGAGAAATGTAAACTTAACTGCCCGTGTGACCAAATCCCCCCTCCCCTCTTGCTGTACCCGGCAATTCTGAAGCAACTTTCATCTCTACAGAGGCTACTGATGCAAGAACAGCTTGAGCAATACGGTCACCTCTTCTAACAGCAAACTGCTCTGTACCGTGATTTATCAGAATTACACCAACCTGCCCCCTGTAGTCAGAATCTATGGTGCCTGGTGAATTAAGAACAGTTACACCGTGGTTCAGGGCAAGCCCGCTTCTTGGTCTTATCTGCCACTCGAACCCAGGAGGGATTGCTACCTGTATTCCTGTAGGGATCAGCATGATCTCACCCTGAGAGATATATACGGTATGCTCAACAGCGGCACGAAGGTCTACACCGGCAGAATGGCGGGTAGCTGGCTCCGGCAGAGGAAGATCCTCATTACCAGGCATTTGCTTAACAAGAATTTTTGCCATAAACTTCCTGTACACATAAAGGGGCGGTCTTGCGACCGCCCCGTAAAGACTTATTCTTCCAAGTCGCCTGTTTGATCTACATCCTTCATGTTAAGGTCGATCTTTCCATCGTCTCTGATCTTGTTTACCTTAACTCTGACCTTCTGTCCACGCTTAAGAACATCGGAAACATCGTTAACTCGTTCCTTGCTGATGTTGCTGATGTGAACAAGGCCGTCGGTTCCGGGCATGATCTCAACGAAAGCGCCAAATGTCTGAATACTGACAACAGTACCCTCATAGATCTTACCAATTTTGGCAGTTCCTACAAACTGATCAATAAGCTTAAGAGCATGATCAGCTTTCTCACCGTCATTTGTAAGAATAGTGACCATGCCGGTATCGTCAATATTGATCTCGGCACCGGACTCTTCAGTGACAAATCTGATATTCTTTCCACCAGGACCGATCAGTTTGCCAATTTTTTCCTTATCGATCTGAACCGTGATGATCCTTGGAGCATACTGGCTAAGATCGGTGCGCGGTTTGTCTATGCAGGCATCCATGCTCTCAAGAATAAGAAGTCTGTTCTCGCGGGCCTGATGAAATGCATCAACAAGAAGCTCCTGAGACACTCCTTCAACTTTAAGGTCCATCTGTATAGCATTAATGCCATTGGATGTTCCAGCGATCTTCAGATCCATATCGCCCAGGTGATCTTCCACACCGGCAATATCGGAAAGAACTATTGTGCTTTCACCATCTGTAACAAGACCAAGAGCAATACCAGCAACATTAGCCTTAATTGGCACACCGGCATCCATAAGACAAAGTGATGCACCACATACAGTTGCCTGTGAGGATGAGCCGTTTGATTCAAGAATATCGGAAACAACCCTGACTGTGTAGGGGAAGTCTTCCGGGATAACACTCTCTACTGCAGTCTCTGCAAGGTGGCCGTGACCTATTTCGCGTCTGCCGGGCCCACGTACAGGTCTAACTTCACCTACGCTGAAGCTGGGGAAGTTGTAATGAAGCATAAAACTCTTCTTGTATTCACCAAGAAGAGCATCAATACGCTGCTCATCTCTGTCTCCACCAAGAGTGGTGGTTACAAGCGCCTGGGTCTCTCCCCTTGTAAAAAGAGCCGAGCCGTGTGTTCTTGGAAGAACGCCCACTTCACAGGTTATCTCTCTTACTTCGGTGCGCTCACGACCATCATAGCGAATTCCGTCTGAAAGAAGCCTGAAACGAACATACTCTTTCTCTGCTTTGTAGACGGCTTTTTTTATGTAACCCTTCCACTGGGCGTCATCCTCTTCAACATCAAACTTCTCTGCAACAACCACAGCAGCGCGCTCTTTTGTGTTTGACAATGCTGCTGCCATGTTCTCTTTGTTGCCCTTGCCGTATACAGCACCAAGTTCTTCTTTCATGATTGGAAGAACTATTTCTTCGTAAAGACCTTCAGGAAGCTGTGGAATAGTAACTTCCTTCTTTTCTACTCCCACAAGTTTCTGCT
>JAOZLN010000098.1 GCA_029934845.1 Candidatus Sabulitectum sp. | reverse complement strand
TGAGAATTACGATATGGATATTCTCATGTCATACCTGGAGCCTTGGGGTTTCCAGTGGATGCAGGAAGACATCTGGGGGTACTGCGTCGCAGGTGAAGATTCCATTCCTTATTTCGTGATCTCTTCATGGAGCAGCGATTTCAATACAAGTCTTTTCAGAAATGTTCTTCAGTCATTTCTGGACAGTCCTGGTCTGATACTGGATATCAGAATGAACTCCGGTGGTGTCGAAAGCCCTGTTAACAACACAGCAAGAATGTTCGTGGATCAACTGAGAACAGGATATTTATGGCAGCAGAGAATCTTGTGTGACACCCATGAGCTTTCCGAGCCGGAGGAATACAATCTTTACCCTCAGGGATGGTTCTTTGAAAACCCTGTTGTTCTTCTCACTGGAGAAATGAATGCCGGTGCCAGTGAGGTTTTTGTCTGTGAGATGGCGGAACTGCCCCATGTAACCCTTATGGGCGACTCAACAACTGGTGCTGCGGATTGGCCGGCGATCTACTGGGAATTACCTGACAAATGGTATGTGGTATGCCCGTCGCGAACTGTTCTGCGTCCGGATTCCTCTGTTATTGAGGGGGTTGGGATCGCTCCCGATGTATTTGTTGAAGCAACCGAAGCTGATTTTGCTTCAGGTGTTGATCCGATTCTGGAAGCGGCCTTTCAGCATCTTGAAGCACAATCTTTTGATGCTGCACAATGGTAAATCTTCGGATTCTACCCTGACAGAGTTTCTGAATAATTATTGCTCTTTCCAGAAGCTTAAACATCAGCAATGTAGAATATCAAGAATCATTCTATATTGAGAGTATAGAATAGCAAGTAAATTCGTTGGAGGTTGTGATAAGATTGTCAGCAACTGGTGTGTTACTTCTTGTTTGTGCAGGTGTTAATTCTGACGCCATGGCAAACGGTTTTTTCGGTTACCCTGTTCGGCTGTACAGGTGGCAGGATCAGTGTAACTAAACTGGTGAGTTGCCGATTTTAAGAATATCAGGGGTTCCATTTTCTTCTTTTTCTTTCTTTAACTGCTGCAGAACATCCAGGTTGTTTTTTAGATGGGTCAGCAGCTGCTGAATATTTGTTATCTCTGATACGATGGGGCATACCTTTGTTTTCATATTGATCTTCTTGAAGTTTGGGCTCATCTGGCCTGCAATTATGAAATCAATGTTCTTACCCAGATAAGAAATAATTGACTGCCGTTTCTCGGTGGATCCGTGAGCTGTGGTTTCGTCAACATCTTTGAATTCATTCTTGATCTGTTTTGTGATATTTACTGTTCCGTCATTCAGGATCTCACCAAGCACAAACAGTTCTGAATCTCCAAAGTGTTTTGATGTTAATTCAATGCCGTCACTGCTGGCCAGTGCGAATTTGCAGGATTTCATTTTTTCTCCATGGTTCTTTAAACAGGTGTTTGGCCTGGGAGTACAGTTGTTTTCTTTGATCAGTTCCGAAGCATAATTAAAGATATATGCAAGCGATGTCAAGTTAGTACTCTATATCCCCTAAACTTTCGCATCCTGCCGGCTCTTCAGAGCCCCAGCAGCGCTGCTTGTTCAATTACATAGCGGCGCATTATACCGAAACATTAAGGCGTACAAAGCACTAGTTGCAGTTTGTCTAACCATGGTGATAAACATATATTTCATCGCTTGTGTTTGGTTTACATCTGATTTAAGGGGGAGTCAAATGTTTATTGTTAATGGTAAAACCATGCTGATTCTTATGGCCGTTCTGGCAGTTTCTGCAGGTGCGGTTCTTGCAGAGGACGTTGATTACAGACATGATCTGCAGATCCCGCCACCAGAAGAGCTGGGGCCTGCAGTGTATCTGGAGAGCCCGGGAGTGCCGCTTGGGCCACCGGACAATCCTGAGGTCGGTGATTCGTGGACATGGTGGTTGTTCATCTGGCAGCCCATGCCGCCTCATTTTGAGCAGCATGTGTGTACAGTACGCGGAAAGACTGATAGAGGATATGTTGTAGTAAAAGATGATGAGTGGCTTGTATCAATTGATCAGGCCGATGTGGATTCCATTCTGGAACACTGGGAAAATTCATCTCCGGGACCTTATTCCGACCAGGGAATTTACGAGATAGACAGTCTTTCATTCGGAGATCCACCAGACGAACTTGATAATGATCAACGGATATATCTTATGTGGTACGATTTCAAAGTTAATGCAGATGGTTTCTTCTTCTTCTTTGATGAGTATCCTGATGAAACATATCCAGACTATCCCAGCAACGAATGCGAAGTACTCTATCTGAATCCCACCAGTACGGGCGGACCTTCAGGGGATTACATGCATGCTGTGGTTGCACACGAATTCCAGCATATGATCCACTGGAAGTATGATGATGATGAAAGCACATGGGTCAACGAGGGGCTCAGCGAGCTGGCAATGTGGTTTTATGGAAATCCCGATAATATTTCATCCTTCAACAGCAATCCTGATAAGGATCTTACAGTATGGGATGGTAACTGGTCGGATTACATAAAAACCTATCTCTGGTCACTGTACTTTTTCGAACAGTATGGCGGGCATGCCTCTGTTTATGCTCTTGTACATGAACCTCTTAATTCCCTGGCCGGGTTCGATGCCGTTCTTGAAGACTACGGCTATACAGAGAATACAGAGGATATTTTTATAGACTGGGCAGTGGCAAATTTCCTGGACGACACCACCATAGAAGGAGGGAAGTACGGCTATGCAGGCGATGACCTTCCACCTTTCTATGCTTTGCAATACTCTTCATATCCTGTAGAGGCAACAAAGTCCGTGAACCACTGGGCAGCAGATTATTACCGCTTCAAGACTATTCCATACAATGACCTGGTTCTTACCTTTGATGGAGACAATGATAACGTGTTTGCAGTTCGTGCACTGGTTCTTCATGAAACAGCGGCAACCGAAGTGCATGAAATGTCTATAGATGCTGCGTCTCAGAGTGGAACACTGACTGTCAGCGGTCTTTCCAGTCAGGATGAGGTAATTCTTGTTGCAGCAAGCACGTCAAGTTCAGGAAGCCCAATGTATGACTTTACAGCTGGCGACGGTCTGGGTATTTCAACTGACCCTGTAGAATCTGCTCTTCGAATGGTTCCTTCCATTAACCCTTTCAGCAGCACTGTTACTCTTCAACTGAACTGGGGAGTGAATTCAGGCGAAGGCAATCCAACTGTAGAGATCTTTGACATACAGGGAAGAATTGTTAACACCCTTTCCGCAGAAACAATTTCTGAAGGAGCTGCCTCTGTTGAATGGAATGGTGAATTGCAGAATGGCAACAGAGCCAATGCAGGCATCTATTATGCCAGAGCCAGGGTTTGTTCAGAGGAGAGTACGGTTAAGTTGATGCTGCTTCCCTGAGATCAGGATGAAGTAAACAGCAGTGAACCCGCTCTGCCGTACCAGGCAGAGCGGGTTCTTCTATAAAAAAATATCCGATGTGTGGTCTAAAGGCTTTCCATTAGATGCTGATCAGTAATGAATTTGCTCAGCAGATCAGCAACAAGAATGGAACCGGCCTCGTTCAGATGCATGCCATCATAAAAGTACTCCGGGCTGTGTGGAACCTGGGATGCCAGATCAAGGCAGGGGATCCCCTCGCTGGCACATATGGAAATCAATTCAGAATTAAAAACATCAAGTATTCTCCACACCGTAGCAGCAGAAAGTTTGCTGTCTTCAGAAACATCCCAGTAGTAGCTTTCCTGTATTCCATGCCAGTAATCTGAATCTTCCCACAGAGACGGCTGGGTCATAAAAACGACCTGGACTTCCGAGATCCTTCCCAGTCTGATTATCTCCATGATGTTGCTGTGATACTCGTCCAGAGAAGTGCATAAGTCTCTTATGTCATCCGGCACTTCCATCTCCGGGCCATCCAGTGGTATACGAATGTAAGGAGGAAGATTTTCTGTGAGCATGTGTACTTCATCAAAACTTCCTCTGATCCAAATGTCGAGCAATTCCAGAAGTCTGCTGGAATAAATCAGCCTGTGCCCCAGTGATGGCTTTTCGGTGCCTATTCCCACTCCGTCCGGGTCCAGCCTTGTAGAGTATACCACATCATTTGTACCAACTAGAAGAACAACCATATCAGGTTTTACATTTGGTATTACTTCTTTCATAAGAACAATGTGTGCCCTTGTGGAATGTCCGGAAAAACCAGCATTCCCCACCCATGTTTCAGATTCATTCATGCGAAGATTCTCCTGAAGCAGATGAGACCAGGTTTTCTGGTCGTCTATATAGTAACAGTGAGTTGTACTTCCGCCAATTGTAACAATTGTGAACCAGTTTTCCCAGTTTTCAGGGGGCTCTGCACCTCGAAACCCCATGCTGTTCGTTGTATGGGTGATAATGGGTGACATACCTGGTAGATCTACATTTACAGATAAGTTCTGGTATGGAATAAACTGGATCGAGGAGGAAAAAACTGATGGAGGGGATAAAATTCTGATCAGAAATTCAACTGCAAGCAGACCGACAAATGTAGAGATCCCAAGCATAAGAATTCTTTCACGAAGCAATTTTCGTCGTTCAGAAGAGATCAGAGTCGCGGTAATTATGGAGAAGCCTGCGTACGCAAATGTCAGGCTCAACAGGAAGCGAACCTCTTCTGCAATTGGGAACAAACCCTTGCCTGAAACCAGCATAAATATTACAGGAACCCAGCCGAACAATATGAACAGTTCCAGGAAAGCAGGTATTCTACCAAGCAGCGACACGATCCGGGTGGAAAACAAAAGGGTACTGTCTGTTCTGAAAACAAGGCTGTAAAGCCCGGTCAGGCAGATCAGCATGATAACAAGAATTGCCGAGGCCAGCGGAACAGAGAATCTATTCAATACTACCGGGTTGCTGCTGCTAGATTCAGCCAGTACCAGCAGTAACAGGGCTGCCCCTGCCAGTAGAAGCAGAGATCCAGAGTAAAAAAAGGTTTTCCCTGTTCTGCTCATTTTGTATAGTACCATGCCTGTTATTCCTTTCGTGGGAGCATCAGAGTAATCTACAACTCAGGCGGTAAACAACGCAATTACATTCAGAATTCGCGGATCTGATGTAAGAGAATGGACGGACTTCTTCCTGAGATAGTAAGTTGTGTTTGAAAAGATACAATAAGTAAACTACCGTCTGCATGGTTTATCCGTGATGTATAGCGGCGAAGCATAAATCAAGCAGAACAGCTGATTTTCCCACCATTCGCAGGTTTTTGCCTGAATGTACTCTGATTAACATTAAGCAGTGCATGATGTTGACATTTCCTACCGCAACGGTAGGTTGACAAACTGACTGATAGTCAGAATAGTAACCGCGATTTTGGAAGTTCGGACACACAGAAGGATTTCAGAACATGACAGAACTAAGAAAGAAGCAGGAAATCAATTTCAGGAAGAGCCTGATCATTGATGCTGCAAAGATCATCTTTTTTGACAAGGGATTTGAGAATTCTACAATGGAGGATATTGCCCATAAGGCTGGATACAGCAAGGGCTCTCTTTATTCCTACTTCAACAGCAAGAACGAGATTTGTTTTACCATTGTGAACAAGTACTTCTTGAAGATCGTGGATTCTATTCAGGAAATATCAGAGCGCAGTATCCCGGGTCTTCAGAAACTGGTTTGCATAAAGGATGCTTTTACTAGTGATTATGCTCAAAATTCCCAGTTCTGCAGCATATACGAGACTTTCAAGTACCATCGCAATCAGTGCTCTGAGGTTGAAAATGAAATAAGAATTAATGAGTCTTACAACAAGAGGATCAAAGAGCTTATTGTTGGAATTGTTCAGTCTGGTATCGATGACAATTCTATCAAGGCTGCTGTTGATGTTAAGAGGCTTTCTCAGTCGTTCTGGAATGAGAAGAATTGCTTTATTGCAGAAACAATGTTCGCTAAAGTTAATGCATACAACTATCTTTTCGATTTGATCATCGATTCTATAAGAACACGGGAGGATGTATGAAAAACACAAAATCAGCATTTATCGGGGTGGTTATCCTGTTTGCTGTATGGGTAATGCTAACGGATTTCTCACCGCAGGAAATGATCTTCGGCGGAGCCACAGCTCTGTTGATAGTATTTCTTTTTCACAGCAGACTATCAGTACTTGGGGATGTGAAGCTAAACCCGAAATCTCTTGTATACATGGTCATGTATCTGTTTGTTTTTGCTTGGGAACTGTTGAAATCCAATATTGATGTTGCCCGCAGGGTAATTTCTCCCAGACTTCCGATCAATCCCGGCATAGTAAAGGTGAAAACAAGGTTGAAGAGCCCTATAGGAAGAGCATTTCTGGCAAATTCTATAACTCTTACCCCGGGAACTCTTACTGTAGAAATGAAAGACGAGTATTTTTACATTCACTGGATAGATGTAACCAGTGATAATATCGAAGGCGCTACAGAATCAATAGTTTCAAACTTTGAAAAGTATTTGGAGATTATCTTTGGCTGACACACTCTATAATGCTGCGGCAATAATCGCTCTGATAAGCATTGGGCTCACATTCGTAAGAATGGTTCTGGGACCGACAGCAGCAGACCGGACAGTTGCCCTTGATGGCATGACGATCATCGCGATCTCTTTGATCGTGTACATTGCATACTATTTGAACAGAATCATCTATCTTGATGTTGCAATTGTTTATGCACTGATGAGCTTTATCGGTGTAGTGGCCATTGCACGGTATCTGGAAAGGAGAAAATAATGGAATTGATCGGGTCAATAGTTACCTTGACAGGTTCCATTGTATTGTTTCTGGGTGCTCTTGGAATTTTCAGAATGCCGGATGTCTACAACAGGATGCAGGCTGGAACCAAGGCAACAACACTGGGAACAATTCTTTTTCTTATTGGCATTTCTCTTGGACATGCTGAATGCGGTTGTTTTGGCAAAATTGCCATACTTATTGTTTTCGTACTTGCTACAAACCCGGTTTCATCAAATGCTCTTGCAAGAGCCGCTCATACTGCTGGTATCAAACTGACAGAGCGCTCTGTGAAAGATGATTTGAAGACAGACAAAGAAATGGGGGAGGCGAAATGATCACCGTAATAATAATTGGCCTTGGAGTGATCATGCTGGCTGCAGCATTTGCAGCGATCTACTTTAAAAGCCTTCTGGCTTCCATCATCAGTGCAGGAGTTATTAGTCTTCTGGCAAGTGTGATCTACCTTATACTGGGATCTCCTGATGTTGCAATGACTGAAGCATCCATCGGATCAGGCCTTACCACAGTGATCTTCCTCTTTGCTTTGCACAGAGTGCGAAAGGGGAAATCAGATGATTAAGAATATTGCAGTACTTCTGGCTGTTGCCGGACTTCTTGTGATCTTTCTTCCTGTGATCTCCGGGTTCCAGGAAAGAGAGAATTTGAATGAACTGGCTGCAGATTATGTAAGCGGTTCTGTTAATGAACTGGGTACTCCCAATGTTGTTACCTCGGTGATCGTTACTTACCGCGGTCTTGATACTCTGGGTGAGGTAACAGTGCTTTTTCTGGCCACAGTGGGGGTTGGTCTGTTGCTGAAGGGCAGAAATGAAGACATGCTTCTGATCTCTTCTTCCGAACTGCTGGAAACAACCTCTTCGGCGCTGGTTGCCATGATAATGATCCTGGGTATTTACATTTTCACCCACGGGCATCTTACACCAGGTGGAGGATTCCAGGGTGGTGTGGTTATAGCCTCAGGTTTCCTTCTGCTGATGCTGTCAAGTGTAAACACAAAAATAAGTCATTCCATAATGAATTTTGTTGAATCATTCTCTGGTGTAGCTTACGTAGGTATTGGTGTTGCAGGCATAGTTCTGACAATTGGTTTCCTCAACCCGGGACTTCTTCCTCTGGGTCAGTTTGGAGACTTGTTCAGCGCAGGAGCTATTCCGGTCATCTATTCCCTTATCGGCCTGAAGGTTGGTTCAGAACTTACCAGCATTCTGGTTACAATGAGAGGTGAATAATGATATCGATGTATACACTGATCCTTGGTATTGCGCTTCTTGTTATTGGATTTTACGCAATGCTTACCCGGAAGAATCTGATCAAAATAGTGATCGGGTTCTCTATAGCTGACACAGGTACTCACATCATTATTGTTTCTCTGGGATATCTCAGAGGCAAGACTGCTCCCATCATTGATGGAGCTGTGAATGCGGTGAATGCAGTTCAGGAAGTTGTAGATCCGATTCCTTCAGCCCTGGTGCTTACCGCGATCGTTATCGGCCTTGCTGTAACAGCAGTGATGCTTAGTTTCATCGTGGAGATGTACAAGAAAAACAAGTCACTTTCAATAGATGACTATCAGGAGTTAAAATGGTAAGCCCTATTTACATACTTAT
>JAOZLN010000097.1:2166-8369 GCA_029934845.1 Candidatus Sabulitectum sp. | reverse complement strand
ATGAAAATGCAGTGCAGCGGAAACACTTTCGCCGGCAGGGCATGGCTTCCCGAAGAAACAGAGCCCGAAGGCTGGTTTGTTTCCGTGGATGACACCCTTTCCAGGCATGGAGCAGCAGCTCTTTTCGCAGTAGGGGTATTTAAAGGTCAGACCGATGTGTTTCTTAGCTGTTTCTTCGACAATGTTTCAGTGGAAACACCGGAACCCTGGGCACTGATACAGAATACCTGGGCTGCCATAAAAAGAATAAACAGCTACTGATCCAGAACCAGTACAACTTCACTTACGAAAACAGGTTGTGCCTGATCTGTGGTCAGTTCCACTGTAAGAGAGTCTCCAGAATTCTGAAGCTGAACAGACAAACTGCCTGAATGCTCTCCCGAAATCCACTGGGCGCCCAAAGGCATATCGGCCAGCGCAATTCCTGCAGGACGATCAGATGAAACGGCAATGCCGGGTACTCCATGATGGTTAAACATCACAGTGTGCTTGTATCTGTTGAAAAAGTAAGCTGGTATAACCAGGGAATCAGCATTTACACTTATCCCGGTAAGAGGGCTTTCCCTGTTAAACCAAAGCACTCCATGGCTGGTATAAGGCTCTGTTCCCCTGACTGTGACCCGACTGTAAAGTCTTTGAAAGTCACTTGAGGTCAAAAGGCTTTCAGCAACTGCCAGCCCTGACGGTACACCTGCCACATTAAAGCTGACTATATCCGGCTGCCTTTCAAGTACGTAATCAGGATTGCAGACATTGTGCCCCAGCAGCCCGCGCTCCGCACCATTTCCCTGATTCCTAGCAAGGTAATGATCATTCAGACCCAGCATATCCAAAGAAGGCAGTTCCGACCAGTAGGGCAGGCTTCCTGCAGCTGTTACTGCAAGAAGAGGCTGCTGTTCTGCAAAAGCTTCCTTCAGAACAAGTGCTGTTACCTGGCCATCCCATTCCCACAATTCCTCACGCGCATCCCTGTTCCGGGAATCAGAATACTGCAGAGCTACAAACAGAAGCAGAATTACTGCGAGCAAGGCTACACTTCTAAAGGTTCTTCTGATCTCAGGCAACTCTTCGATGCATATCCATGTAAAAAGAACAACCAGAGGAACAAAATGTCTGTATGCCGGGAAAATATCTCCACCTATAAATACCAGATACATCATCCATGAAAAAGCCATGGCAGCAGGCAGCAGAGTTCGGATGTGTCTTTTCCTTACAGCCTTGAATGTGGCAAAGAAAGAGAAAATGCTAAGTGGGAAAAGTACAAAAACACCACGAATCAGATATTTGATCCCTCCTATGGAATAGTGAACAGAAGGGCGCATTTTTATTCTGGCTGTGTTCGGCACATAATCACCATAGTAACCAAGCCGGAAACCAAGCTGGGCAAGAACGATAAGAATCGGGAAGACTGCAAGAAGAAAAGAACGCCTTCCATTACCGGAAAACAGAAGAACCAGAACAGCGACAAATGTAAAAATAGCACCGTCCGGTCTTGTTATGCACAAAAGTGCCAGTGGAATTGAAGCAGTCAGATACAGGGAAAGACCTGCTTCCCTTTTGCCAATCACCCGCCAGATCAGTGGAATGGAAAGTGCCAGAAGAGCAGCCACAAGAGGTTGCTCCAACCCTCCTACAGCCCATACTCCCAGAGGTGCAGATAGAACAGCAAAGAGCAGAACTATCATGTATTCCCTGGTAATACTTTTTCTGTAGGTGAAAAGAACACAAAAGACAAAACATATCAGTGAAAGAATTCCAAGAAGGCGAACCGTGGTCACACCATCAAGCCCTGCAGACATACCACCGGTTGTAAGAAGAACCCATAGAAGATTAGAGTACCCTTCAACTGCGCTGCCGTGGGTCCATGTAAGCCCGTGCCCATCAGCAAGTCTGGCTGAATAGCGCATTGAAATAAGAGCATCATCAGAGAGGAAAGGCATGTAGATCAGGGCATTGAGTATCAGTACAGTGGCTAAAACAATAAAGGCAGGCAGAGAAAATCTTTTTGCTGTCCTATCGGTCACTTGATTTCCCGTTGCCCCACTGAAGCAGGTACAGATTGTAGTAGATACCTCGTTTGGCAAGAAGTTCCTGGTGTGTGCCTCTTTCCATTATTCGCCCGGCATCTATGACCATGATCTCGTCGCACTTCTGAATGGTTGATAATCTGTGTGCAACGATGATGCTTGTTCTGCCCTTCATCAGGGTATCAATAGCTCGCTGGATCAGTTGCTCCGTGGTCGGGTCTACATTGCTGGTGGCCTCATCCAGTATCAGTAATCGAGGATCGTGGGCAAGAGCTCTGGCGAAGCAGATCAGTTGTTTCTGCCCTGTTGAAAGGGTGGCGCCGCGCTCTGCCATAACAGTATCAAAACCCTGGGGAAGCCTGTCAATGAATTCCGTTGCCTGAACCATATCAGCAGCCATGCGAACCTTATCCATGGTAAGATCACTGCTGAGTCTTATGTTGTCTGCCACAGATCTGCTAAAAATGAAAGCATCCTGAAGCACGATTGCAGTATTCTTTCTAAGGGTCTCCACCGCATGCTTCCTGATGTCCGTTCCGTCAAGCAGGATTCTTCCACTGTTAACATCCCAGAATCTGGTAAGAAGGCTGATGATGGAAGTTTTTCCTGCACCGGTTGGCCCAACAAGAGCAATGCTCTTCCCTGGTTCAATACCAAAGTTGATATCCCTCAACACAGGTGTATCAGGAGAATATCCAAAATTCACATTTTCGAACTCAACTTTTCCTCTAAGCCTTTTCGGAGCAACTGCATCTTCGGCTTCTTCAACCTCAGGCTCAGTATCCAGAATCTTGAAAATTCTTTCACTGGAGGCCATGGCACTCTGCATGATGTTGTACTTCTCGCTCATGTCAGAGATGGGTCTGAACATCTGACGGACGTAACTGATGAACGCAACCAGGGCTCCTATGGTAAGTGCCCCTGAAATAGCACTTAAACCACCGTATATAAGAACAATAGCAGTTCCAACCTGGGCAATAACTTCGATCAGCGGACGGAACACACCAAACACATAAAGCTGCTTCATGCTGATCTTGTAATAGTTGTCATTGATCTCGAGATACTTCGCTCTTCTGGTTCTCTCCTGTCTGAATATCTGAATTACCTTCACTCCTGAAACATCCTCGGCAATGCTGGAATTGAGCTCTGCCAGATGCTTTCTGACCTTGCGGTAGATAGTTCTGGTCTTCCTTCTAAAAAGAAGAGATGCAACTGTGAAGATGGGCAGAACGGTAAGTGAGATCAGAGCAAGTTTCCAGTCCATGAAAAGAAGAATGGTGACTGTACCAATGATCAGAAGGAAATCCTTAACCAGATTAACAAGAACCGCACTGAACATCTCATTCAGTGCCTCCACATCATTTGAAACCCTTGTTACGAGCCTGCCGACAGGATTCTTGCTGAAAAAGTTCAGACTGAGGGTCTGTATGTGATTGAACAGCTCGGTTCGAACATCGAACATTGATCGCTGACCAGCTACAACCAGTGACATCACATGGCCGTAACCGGCGAATATGCTCACAACAAGAAGCCCCATGAAGATCAAAGCCAGCCTTGTTATTCCTGCAACATCCTTCTCGCGGATACTCATCAATTTATCAGGAGGTATTTTCCCTAGATCCCGCTCTGGAACAAGCCAGTAATCCCCCTGAATACGCCCTGTTTCCCCTTCATACTTTTCAGCAGGGAAAAGATAAAATGTCTCCGGCAGCAGGTGACCACCAGTTGCAAGAACGTGAGTGGTTGCCGGATCCATGCCATCCATTGAAGCTTTTCTTACCAGCAAAGTGTCCGACGCCAGGAAAATGAAATCGCCATCAGCCGGTTGCAACTCCATAAGGCTGTCACAGGCGGATGGAGTATCTGTATAAACCTGATACAATCTGGCAAGGTACTTATCAATACCGGTTTTGGTCACATATGGCAGCAGTAATTCCACGCTTGATGAGATAAGCATGAAGAACATGGCCAGGAATATCAGCTTGCGGTGAGGACCAACATAGTGAAGCAACCGCTTGATCAGCTTGGAATCATATCCCTTTCCTTCAACAGAATCGTCAGCGAATGAGCTCTGTCCATGTGGAGGCATCAGCAGTCACCCCCCTCACATCTTTTTCCTACTTCTTCTTCAAGTTGCTGCATCCGGTAAAGCTCTGTGTAGTAACCATCTTTTCCCAGCAGATCATCATGCGTTCCCTTTTCAACCAGCTTCCCGTCATCCAGTACAAGAATTAGATCAGCATGTTGAACAGTACTAATTCTGTGAGCGATAAGAATGTTTGTCAGGCCGGAGATCTCCTTTTTAAGCTTTGCAAGAATTGCCGATTCAGTTTCTGTATCAATAGCGCTTAACGAATCATCCAGTACAAGAATGGAAGGTGCAACTGCAAGTGCTCTGGCAATTGCAATTCTCTGCTTCTGGCCACCTGACAGGGTAATACCCCTCTCTCCAACCATTGTATCGTAGCCTTCCTTAAAGTTCTCTATCTCGGTATCTATCTCTGCCAGCTCCGCCAGATGTTTAACTGTCTCCACAGGAATGTCCTGGTTTCCGAAAGCAATGTTCTCGGCTATTGAAAGGGCAAAGAGGAATGTCTCCTGGGGAACATACCCGAACAAACCGCGCACCTCACCTATAACCCTCTCCCGTACATCAACACCATCAATGAATACCGTTCCGGAAGGGGGGTCATAAAGACGCATAAGAAGCTCGACCAGTGTGGTTTTTCCGCTTCCGGTTCTGCCCACAATGCCCAGTGTTGATGAAGCTGAAATACTGAAAGAAATGTCCTTCAATACTTCAACATCCGTGTCAGGATATGTGTATGACAATCCCCGCACCTCTATGGATGGTTCAGGTTTCCCCTTCACAGGGCCATCAACTATTGCAGGAATCGTTTTCATGATCTTTTCAAGCCTGCCCATACTGGCTGCGCCTCGCTGAAGCAGGTTAACCACCCATCCTATGGCCATCATAGGCCAGGTGAGCATTGCAAGATAGCTGGAGAAAGCCACATACTGACCAAGAGAAATAGACCCGCCTATAACGGCCCTTCCACCAACCATGAGCAGAATCGAGCTACTCATCATGGCAAGCCCCATAACAAACGGCTGCATGAAGCCCCATATACGGGTCAATCTTATGTTCTCATGAACACATTCGCCGGCTTTTTCAGCAAGCAGTTTTCTCTCGGATTCTTCATCACCGTAAGCCTTGATGACTCTGATACCGGAAAGTGATTCCTGTGTTTTATCCGTAAGCCCGCTGAAAGCCTTCTGAACCGCTGTAAACCTGTCGTGGAGCATCCCGCCGAACTTCAGCACAAGCAGAGTGATGAAAGGCAGTGGGATCATAGTGATAAGGGTAAGTCTCCAGTCGATAAGAAGCAGCATGATGATACTGGCCAGGCTCATAAAAAGCGCATCGAAAGAAGCAATTGTGGCCATACCGGCAGCCATGCGAACTGCGTTAATATCGTTTGTGGCGTGGGCCATTATATCGCCCACCTTGGTCTTGTCGTAGTACTGTGCAGGAAGCTTCTGAAGATGGCCGTAAAACTCGGCTCGAAGATCACGCTCCAGCCTGCGGCTGGCTCCCACTATGAATATTCTCCAGAAGAACCGGAAGAAAGCCATTCCAAGTGCTATGGCTACAATAGAGAAACCCATCCGCCACACCAGAGCAGAGTCAGCAGTTCCCTGAGCCAGATTATCAATAAGTTTTCTGAAGATCTGGGGAACAAGCAGCTGCAGCCCATCAACGCCTATAAGGGCGATAATGCCCCCCAGCAGAGCTTTCTTGTGCTTGAAAATTCGGCCGTAGAGATTTCTCAGACTTGACTTGTCAAGTTTCGACCCTCTACCTTTTCCATTAGACAAATGACACCCCCAGAAATATAGAAGAACGCTGAATATAGGGAACAACTTCAAATAGTGTTAACCTGGAAATAGAAATGAGCTGACAGACAACAATTTACAGAGTTGTTTATTCCCCGGCGAATAGAAGACCACACCTCTTCTTTCAATGTGATCGATCAATTCTTCATTGTGGATATGATCACAGATCGAAACATCGAAAGTGTATGGAAGCATCTGTTAATCTTCCGATTACAACTATCTGTCTGCGAATCTCAGGAACGATGTCGAATGCCTGCTCTCCAACACGAACGAAAACTG
>JAOZLN010000097.1:0-2156 GCA_029934845.1 Candidatus Sabulitectum sp. | reverse complement strand
CGATTTATCATCAGTGATAATGACTGACTCTGACCTGATGCCCTCGTGAAGCACCTCAACAATTCCTGTTACTCCAAGTAGATTACCATGCTCTTTTGCAGTATTAATGGTTCCACACCCCGTAAAACTGAGAAGTATGAGAAGTGCTGCTTTTAGTAAAATCTGCAGGAAGTGATGTTTGACCAGGCTTGTTTCGTGCAGTATGGTTAGTTTCTGGCTGAAAATCTACTTGGAGAGCAGGTAATGGAGCTGAGTAAAGCCCACTACCCTATCGATTTCATTTCCAGCTGGAGTTTCATGGTTCACCATTAAGAATTTGTAAAAATATCAAAAATCAAGAAAGGATACAGGCGATACATGCTCAACCCCATGTGGAAAGCGTACATGGATGGCATCGGTGCGGGAGTCTTTCTCATTTTTTTCGCTTCCCGCCTGGATATCTGGCGACATAGGCCAGAGCGACTCGCCAACCTGTGGCTGGCTGCGGTAGCTTTCTCTGCGCTGATGGTCAATTTCACAGCTGTCTTCCTGAAAGCAGCTGAAACTGGTGGGCATCCCATTGTTGTCATGCTCAATTACATTGGTGTGGCGGGGGTAGTAGTAAGCCTTCTGGAACTGGTTTTCAGCCTGGCGGAAACCTCTCCACCCCGACTGATACGAAGCCTGGAATTCTTGTTGCTGCCACTGACAGTACTTCGAATATCACAAAATGCCGTCATGATTATCGTGGCGTTATTGCTTCTTGTAACACTGTTCAAGGCTGTTAAGTCTGCCAGTCAGGGAAACGCCGATGCCAGGGGAGTGTTATTGGGGTTGGCGGTGCTCCTGATCTGTCTTGTATCTGACATCGCAGATGAACTGCACTTGGTCAATGTTCCCAATTTTTTTCCGGTGCTGGGTTTCATTGTTTTCTTTCTTTCGGTTACCCATGCTATTAACAGTCACCTGGCAAGGGAGGAATCTGCTGCACGCACCGATCCGCTCACCGGGCTGCTCAACCGCCGCGGTTTCCTTGAACTGAGCCGGTTAGTTGTTTCCATCGCTGAACGTTCCGCCAGATCCTTCTCGATAATCATGATCGATCTGGATCATTTCAAGCGGGTTAACGATAAATTTGGTCACGCCATGGGTGACCGGGTACTGCAAGAGATAGCATCGATACTGCTGCGTGGAGTTCGAGATCAGGACATACTGGCGCGTTGGGGTGGCGAGGAAGTCATCGTTTTGCTTCCCGACACTGGCGTAAATGGAGCTAACGCCCTTGGTGAAAAAATTCGGTCTTCAGTTGAAGAGTTGGAGACATGGCATGGCGAGACGCGAATCTGCGTGACTCTCTCTCTCGGAATTTCCGAGTACCACAGAGGAGAACCGTTAACAGACACCATCCAGCGTGCTGATAACGCTCTCTATCGTGCAAAATCCTCCGGTCGAAACCGAGTGGAATACCTTGCGTTTACGGATGATGCCACAGGCACCGGAGATGTCATCGAGTAGCCATGGCTCAAAGAGGTGGTGACAGGTGTAATACCTAACCGGAAGAATGTTAATTCCCAGCTGAATAAAAAATCACGCCTCTTCTCTTTATGTGACTTCTCAGTTCCTCATTGTCGATGTGATCAAAAATCGAAATATCAAAGGTGTATGGAAGCATCAGATCATCAAGGCTCAGAGATATCCTGTTCATAACTTGCAAATTCAGTTCAGCTCCCTTAAGTGTAATATCAATGTCAGAACCATTCCTGTAGTTTCCCATGGCTCGTGAGCCATACAGAATTACCTGTTCAAGCTCTGGAAAACTCCGAAACACATTTCTGATTCCATTAATTACATCATCGGACAGGCCATATTCAGCCACGAGTTACATACCATCCATTTTTTCTTCCAGCCTTCGAAACAACTCAAAATACTGAGATGTTACAGCTGTACAGATTTCCCTGGCAGTTTCTTCATTGTAGGTATGCGAGGTTTTGTTTCTGCTTTTCAGCATTTCCATCCACCCCTGACCATCCTCTATCAGATCCAGTTGAAACGCCTTTCTAATAACATCACGGGACCCATAAATATCATTCTGCCCACTGTACTCCAGGAAGTTCTTAAGGGTTTTCCAGGCTAGCTCAAATGTGTACTCGAATGATTTAATCAGGCCCTGTTCCTCA
>JAOZLN010000367.1 GCA_029934845.1 Candidatus Sabulitectum sp. | reverse complement strand
TAATCTTCCGGCAGACCAATATCCGCATAGCCTCCGGCACCTAAAACAGCATCTCTACTGTAGAATGCAGTAGGATGTGGGATCGGGCTCTCTACAAACAAATTGTGTTCTATCTCCGTGGAAGATTCCAGACTGTTGATCCAGTTTTCGTAAGATCTGTAACCGGAACTGACTTCCCGCTGGGGAAAACTTCTTACTCTGCACGAAACCACAGTATTCTCCCCGTAATTCTCACCCATTGCAAGCTGTAAAGCCAGGCGATCAGGATGACAGATGTCATCACTGTCAAACCTTGCAATCCATTTGCCAGTGGCAGCAGAAAGCCCGTAGTTAAGAGCGGAAACAAGACCATGTCCACCTGAGAATAGCTTGAAACGACCATCACGAGAACAGAACTCTTCAGCAATGTTCCTGGAGTCGTCAGAAGAACCGTCATCAACCAGGATCACTTCAAAGTCTTCAAAGGTCTGGGAAACAAGGGACTGAAGAGCAGCTCTAATAAATTCTTCTGTATTTTTAAAGGGCAACAACACAGAGACTGCTGGAGCCATGAACTATCTCATGCTCTCAAAGGCGGAACGAAGTTCTTCAGGTGTACCCACAGGGCGATTGCAGGCGCCGCCAACACAGAGCTGCGCATATGGCCATCCGGAACCGGGCAGATAAGCTTCAGCCATTGCAATGGAATCTTCAGGAACTGTGGGGTCAAGCATATCGAAACCATCAGCACCGGCAATAGCGGCAGCCTCCGCAATAAGAGCTTCCACAGCAGGGTCACCGGCCGGGCCAACCACATAGATGTGTATCTCGTTTTCCTCTTCAATTACTTCAACAGTTCCGTTGGATGCTCCTGCCAAGGCCAAGGCAAACCATTCAGAGCTTCTAGCGCCAATCGCTCTGGAAGTTTCTTCACCTGAACCGTTAATGATCAGAGTTATTGGAAGGGCGTCTGCTAATTCGTAGCGATCTGCAAGAGTGCCGGCTTCTTCCGGTGACAGCCATACCACGGTTATTCCGATTGGATTGTTCTGGCGAAAATACTCTAGAGTAGACAGTTCAGGGTCACCCATATCCACTGCGATGAACACAGCTTCGTCTGCCAGCTCAGTTGCCAGTTGTTCCAGCAGAGGCATCTCTCTTACACACGGTCCGCACCATGTGGCCCAGAAGTTTATCAGAACAGGTTTTCCCGCAGAAGCGGAAAGAATGCTGTCCAGCGAAGCAATACCTGTGACCAGAGCACCGTTTACTGATGAGCCCGCAGGACCATGGTGTGACAGTGAAACAAAAACGGGAATGATCAGAATAGCAACAAGCGGTATCCACAGATGTTTTTTCAAAACTGGCCCTTTACAGAATGTGATATAGCATTCACAGGGCATACTTTTTCACATCGTCCGCATCTAATGCATTCAGCGCTTGCCGGAGTTTTATAGATCTCAATTCCCATGGGACACACAGTTCCACACTTTCCACAGCTTATACATGCATCAGATACATGCATACGAAAAACAGAGACTTTCCCAAGAATACCCCAGGCTGCACCAAGAGGGCACAGAGTACGGCAGAATGGCCGCTCTACAACCATTGACCATAACAATACCAGAACAGCCACAGCTGACTTCCACCAGAACAGGAATCCAAGCTGAAACACTCCATCCGAAGCGGCCACCAGCGGCCACCCTGCAAGTGAAGTTCCAGCAGGACAGACTGCCTTGCAGAACCACGGGTCTCCAGACCCCCCGGCAACCGGACGGAGAAACGCAGGAAGGGCAAAAACCAGCAGGAAAAGCATTGCGTACTTTGCCGGTCTCAAAGACTCCTGGAATGACATTCTGGGAAGAGGTATCTTGTAAAGAAGTTCCTGCAGCAATCCGAACGGGCAGAACCAGCCACAGGCAAATCTGCCTGCAAGCAGACCAACCAGAGCTATGAACCCCACAACACCCAGTACGATCACAGCATCAGCTCTTCCAGCAGCAAGCATACCCCAGAAGTTAGGGGTTGCAAGTATGGACTGTAATGTACCTGCAGGACAGGCGAAAACGCTGGATGGACAGCTGTAGCAATGAAGCCCGGGAAGCATGGCTGCCTTGGAAGCCCCGGTATAAATGGAACCGTCAACCCATCCTGTTAGATGCAGGTTAGTGGCCAGCAGGGTTACAAACTGCACAGTTTTCCTGAACACGGAGTGCCGCGTTAACCTATTCCTATGCATTCCAGACAGATATTCGTTGCTTTAGAGAGTATTGCAGCAGGGTCACCGAAAACATATCCGGCTACCAGTACAAGAAATGCTAAAATTAGAAGGATGATCCTGAAAGAAGTGGAGGCGACGACCAGAGTCGAACTGGTGAATGGTGGATTTGCAGTCCACTGCCTTACCACTTGGCCACGTCGCCTTTCTTTCTTATTCATAGGGTCGCAATCATACAAAATGCACAAAAATAAAACAAGACTCTAAGACCCGTCTGTCCAGTCAAGCCCCACCCAGAAACCATCGTCCCATGTCATA
>JAOZLN010000366.1:589-2519 GCA_029934845.1 Candidatus Sabulitectum sp. | reverse complement strand
ATCTCAAACATCTGTGTTGATGGTACCAGGGTGCATATTATCTATACAGCAGGTTTCGATCTGCCTGCCTACATCCAGTACGACCTTAAAGGTAACATTGTGATACCCCCTGTTGAACTTGTACAGGGGCTTGTTGACCTTAGTCCGACTACATCTGTTACTGTGGACGGTGATGGCAATTTATGGTGTTTCCTCAGGTACTTAAGAGAAGGGGTAACTGGGTATATCCTTTCTTTAGTCAAGGTTGATTCTGAAACCGGTGATGTAATGGTTATAAAAGAGATTGAGACACCCAATCTGGGTGCTGGTTACATGAATATTCTTCCGGGGCCTGATGGAGACACTCTGTATCTGATGTGGCTGGCTTATTGGCAGAGTGATCACTATGTCTATTTTGCAATCATTGATAAAGAAGGCAATTTCATTGAAGAACCATACGCTGCCTATGACTACAGTGATGAGGAAGTTCAGCAGATTGCCAGTCTTGAGGCTGCAGTAAATGATGATGGTGATGTTTATGCCATCTGGAGTCAGGGAGATGTAGAAGTCAGCGGGTACTGGATAGTCATGGGCTGGTTTGACCACGACTGGGTTCAGGTAGAGGAATCAAATACATCCCCTGTTGATACTGCTACCTTTGCTCTTCAGAGTTCTGCTAATCCTTTTACGGAGAGTGTTACAATTACTGTTCTGGGAACTGTTGTGCCTGATCAGCTTGTGATCTACGATTTTACAGGTCGTATTGTCAGGACTATTTCCTGCGTCAGTGGTAATGCTTTTCTCTGGGATGGCTGTGGTTCAGAAGGAAATGAAATGCCAGCAGGAGCCTACACTATCCATGGAATATCTGCCGGTAGCACAGCCACTATTCAAGTGGTGAAGTTGTAGAAGCTCAGTAAGAAAATTCGATCCTGACTCTTTGTTATTTGTGATTTCGGTATTTCTGGCCCGAGTAGTTTATCGACTTTTTATAACCTCACAGCTAAGCTTTTCAGGGGAAGAACATTTATTGCGGCTCTTCTGTCAATGGGGATCCCATTATATTGGTAGTATTACTTCTGGTGGGAGAGATCATGAAAAAAATAGTATTTGCCGTTTTGTCTGTGTTTGTTGTTCTTTTAGCCAGTGGGTGCATGTACGATCCTGCACCGGTTGGATGCAGTTTCCAGTTGGGAAGTATGAGTCCTTTCTATGTTGCAGGGGTGAGGTTGAACAACTATTCACTGGACAGTCTTAGAGCAGATCATGACAGTACAATAATAGCTTCTATTCAGTCCGGAGAATGCCCTGTATTTTTTGTACTGAATACCAGTATCCGAAATACTGGTGGCCAGGGAGAGGTTCTTATTGAGAAGTTTGACTGGACAGTCAGGATTGCTGCCGGGGGAAAACAGTATTTAGTTTCTTCCGGAGAGATTGATAGAAGAATTGGAGTAGAAGCTTCTCAAACCGGGATTGTATGCCTGCCTGTTTCATTCAATGCTGCTGAGCTTTGGGGTGAAGACTTTTCAACACTGGAGATTCGCGACATCTGCCTGGATCTGGGATTTATAGACAATGGACATATCAGAGACAATCAGCATCTGGGAAGAGCGCAGATTGAAGTCGATGTAACTGAGGATACTCAGCATGGAAGTATTAATGCTTACTCCGTCTTGATCGGGCTTGACTGGGTTCAACCGTAACAGTTTTCAATTGATGAACTTCAGGTAATTCCTGCCTCTGTTCTGACAGATTTGCCTGTGTGTTCTGGAACCTGGATGCCCCGATGGGTATAGTTGGTTATATACAGAGTCTTGTAGAGGATTTCTAAGTTGTACCGCTTAATGAGAATGTTAACGGTTTTGGAAGGGGTTGTGAGTTATGAGTGGTAAATTACTGATTATTCCAGGATTGTTTCTGCTGGTTACAGGCTGCGGTTTAACCGATA
>JAOZLN010000366.1:0-579 GCA_029934845.1 Candidatus Sabulitectum sp. | reverse complement strand
TCCGATATTCTTTCTTTTGCCAATGCAAATTTTCGCGTTGAGAATACCACGGAGTTCGCCATCTGCGGTATAGATATTTCTGACCTGGGCAGTTTGTCTGTTTCTGAAGGATTGACAATTCTCGGGTACTGGGGGCAGGGGCAGTGCCCTATGGATTTCAATCTTGGTCTTGGTATTAAGAACCCCAATATAGGCAGTTCCGGCCTGCCCAAGATTGACATTACCCTTACATCCCTTGATTACGATGTTTTCATGGATACAATTGAGGGTGTTGAAGAGGATACTGTTCAGGTGGCTGAAGGTCTTTTCTCCGGTGCATTCGGCATTGGTGATGAAGGAGAGATCGCAGTGCTTGGTCTGGATGTTGCTTTTGACGGTTTTCAGATCCTGGGGATTCTCGGGGTGGATGGAATAATTGATCTTGCTCTTGCCATAGGTGGAATTGACGGAGATATAAGGGATGAAGATCACCTTGGAAGACTTCAGATGTTCATGGTTCCAACCATTGATACTCCTCTGGGTGATATGACATGGGACGATGGTTTCTGGGTGGGGCTTGACTGGACAGACGGGTCTTAG
>JAOZLN010000365.1 GCA_029934845.1 Candidatus Sabulitectum sp. | reverse complement strand
ACAAAGTCTTCAAGGGTCAACTGAAGATTGAATTGAATTTCTTCAAGTTCCAGTTTACCGGCTTCGATCTTGGAAAAGTCAAGTATGTCATTAATGATGTTAAGCAGAGCTTCGCCGCTGGATCTGACGGTTTTTACATAATTTTTCTGTTCATGGGTAAGAACAGTATCCATAAGCAGAGTGTTCATTCCAAGCACGCCATTCAGCGGAGTTCTGATCTCGTGGCTCATGTTGGCCAGAAATTCGGATTTGGCTCTGCTCGCAGTAAGGGCTTTCTCTTTTTCGATCTCCAGCTGAGTTTCAGTTGAAACTCTCTGATTGATGTTGACAAGCAATTGAGTGAACAATTCAAGAAGAATTTTTTCTTTTTCTGAAGAAATATGGTGGTCTTTCGCCCAGTCAAATCCCACGAAACCAATGCATTCTCCATTGGAGATCATGGGTATTGTCAGAAGGCTTTTTATGTTTTGCGATTCAAGCAGTTTTCTTTTTTCGCTGTTTACCGGCAGTGCCGATACATTATCAATGATCAGAGGTTTTCCGGCTGTGTGGGCTTTTACCATATTGGGGAGTACAGACAGCGAAAGATTCTGGCAGTTCTTTATCTGGGGTGTAACACCGGTAGAGCAGTATTCATATGTATTAGTAGTTGTTTTCTGCTTGAAATCGTAATCAAAAATATAGCTTCTATCAGCACTAACGAACTCGCCTATTTCCTTCAGTGAGATGCTAATAGAATCCTGAATCTCTGCAAGGGGCAGGTTAATGTATTCCGTTGAAATACGCATGAGTATCTTTTGCAGTTCTGTTTGATCCTGCAACCTTTTCTCGGCTTCTTTCAACTCTCTGATGTCAACGAAGGTTTCAAGCAGCTTCTGCCTGCCATCAATTTCAATACATTTTACAGTTTTCAATATTGGTATTTCATCTCCACTGGAGTTCAGCATGATTTTTTCCGAGCGTTCAATAATCTGATCGCAGTCTGTAATGGGGCAGTGACCAATTTCTGCAGGGCAGAGGAATTTGTGACAGATGTTTCCTGTGATCTCTTTCTCTGAAGCATTAAACATTTCTTTTGCAGCAGGGTTTACCGTTTCAATGATATGGGTAACAGGATCAATAAGAAGAATACCGGCATCAACACTTTCCATTATTTCCCGCTGAACCCGTTCACTCTGCTTCAGCAGTTCTTCCGCCTTATTGCGTTCCGTAATGTCATCTTCAACTCCGCGGTAGCCCAGCAAATTGCCATCCGGGCTCAGGATAGGTACGCAACTGGATGAAAGGTAAACCCTGCTTCCGTCTTTGGCCACATGCCACTTCCTCAGGTTTCTTACAGGCAATTTAAGCAACATCATTTTGGTGACAAATTGGGAAACCCTTTGAATTTCTTCCCCGTCAACAGAATTAAAAATGCTTTTCCCTACTATTTCCTCCGGGTCGTATCCCAGAATATCAACCACTTTGGCTGAGCAATAGGTGCATATTCCGTCAGTATCAATTTCCCATATCCAGTCTGCAAAGCTGTTTGCAACATCTTTAAAACGGGCCATACTTTCTGCTAATCGTTTATTTGATTCCTTTTCAAGCATGCGGAGCTGGGTGAGATCTTTTTGGGCCATGATCAGGAGTTCTGCGAGCCCTGCAAGAGGGTTATCGTGGGAGATAGTTGCATTCTGAGCATTGTCTTCATCAAGCAGTAAAAGGCTTCCTGCCAGTGCGTTAATTTCATCAACATCTGAAATTCTTACGGTGATTGTGCTGTCGGAAAGGTTGTCTGTACCTTGATCTCCGTAATTGATCTTCTCAAAGACCTCATCAAGATCATCCGAAAAGATCATAGTCTGGTTTAAGAACTTGCTGAGAAGAGCTATTGTTGTTCTCATAAACAAAGACGCACCCACAATGTGGGTGACAACCGGTTTGCAATTATATTTTTTGTTAAGGTGGTTCAGTGCTCTCGTGTACAGTTTACGAGAGGGTATCGAGATTTTTTCAATGGCTGAGTAATCAGCAATGCGGATAAACTTTTTCCCGGACATGGCCCCGTTCGCATACACATTACCCAGAGTTTCAATGATAGCACGGATATCTTCCAGGGAAAGATAGCCCCTTAACTCGGAATAGAGAAGTTTTCCGGGAATAACACCGCTTCTGTAGTAAGCATCTGAATTTGGATTGTCGTATTCCCACTCGGGTCTGAAATCAATAGCTTTGAAACTGAATCTGCGCTCTGTTCTTGTACTGAGGAGTTCACCGTGACTGGAGCGAATCTCCACCATGGCTTCCTCGATTGTATTGATAAATATCATTTTCTGATTAACAAATCGCTTGAACAGAGACAGTGCAGCTTTCATTATTGGAGAGGCACCAATAATATAGGTTATCGTTATTGTGCAGTTATACTTCTTGTTCATTCTGTTTAACATCTTGGCGTAGGCTTTGCGAGTGATTATTGAAACACTGCCGATATCTGAATAGTCAGAGATCCGTATTATGCTTGCGTTTTGTAGTGATCCG
>JAOZLN010000096.1 GCA_029934845.1 Candidatus Sabulitectum sp. | reverse complement strand
TTCAGGACAACTGTAGAAACAGTTACCACAGCCAACACAGCCACTGCCAACATACTCTGCGTAGTGGTAACCTTTAGAGTTCAATTTTGGTGAGAAGACAAGAACATTCTTGGGACAAGCTGCAATGCACAATCCACACCCCTTGCACTTATCCAGATTCACCTCTGAACGTGGGTACTTGGCATCGGTCAATTGAGGAACCTCCTTGCTAAATTTATTAGACAATAACGCGTAAATAAAAACATATCTCTCTATGTTCCTTGGGGTTCTACAATGGCATTCCTCACGGTAGAAGTCAAGCACCGGCAATAAGAAACTGCCATTCCAGCGCTGACTATTCAGCTTTGTAAATGGCGAACTGAAAACAAGAAAGAAACTAATTTCATGAAACCCTAAAACTAGATCCTTTTTTTCCAGACCCCATTGATTTTCGCATATCCCTGGATCTCCAGCTCAATCTCGTCCGTGTCCCAGCAATCGATTGAGAGGCCTCTTACTCCTCTTCTTTTCATGGCAATTTCAAGCTGTTTCAGAAACTCGTGAGGTTTTAGTTCCATGGAGATCATCTGAACGATGGTTGTGTTGGAGGTCTCCCCTGTTAAGCGAATCTTTCCTGAGGTTCTGCCTTCAGCCTTCAGAACATGGCTGCCATCATTCTGTTCCACGAGTTCAGGTATAGACTTCAGAACAGCTTTTTTCATTCCTGATCTGCTGAAACCAAGAGCAGGGAAGTAGAATAGAAGGAAAAGAATTCCTCCGATCCACCAGCTGAGAAATCCTGAAAGAGCCAGAATTGTGCACACAACAGCGTGCAATAGAAATACAGAACCCATTACTATGGAAAGAATTCTGTACTGGGACTCAGAAAAAAGTCCCTTACCCAGCCCTCCAGCCATTGCCGCGATCAGATTTCTGCCAGTTATAAGTGATACCAGTAGAATCGCACCGAGAACAAGCTCCATAAGAATGATCGTACCACCTGGATAAGCGACAAATGTCCCCAGTGCTGTAATGCCGCCAAACAGCAGCCCCTCAACTATCAATCCCGGTTTTCTTATTTTGTAAAAAAGAAGAATGAGATACGCAAAAACACCTGCTCCTGCCCCTGCAGCGGCTGAAGCAAGCCCATCCCAGAGAACATCACCCAGAAGAAAGAGACCCAGAACCAGAAACTCGGGCCATAATTTTTTCACAGAAGAATTCCTTATTTTTTGTTAGCGGGTAACTCTGGCTCTTTACCTGTCGCAACTGCCTCGATTGCTGCAGCAAGA
The DNA here is from genome assembly GCA_029934845.1 of Candidatus Sabulitectum sp. Taxonomy (GTDB): domain Bacteria; phylum Fermentibacterota; class Fermentibacteria; order Fermentibacterales; family JCC-6; genus Sabulitectum. The sequence continues at coordinate 7,129 of JAOZLN010000096.1, read as the reverse complement.
ACCATCATATCCTCAAGCAAAGGCTCAATGTACTCCCCAGGCAGGTATTTGCCACCAGAGTCCATTATCTCTATATGACCTGGAATAAGATGAACCGAAACATCACTGCTGTCTATTTTAAGCCGTCCCAGCATGCCCTCCCATCTATCCAAAAACCAGTATACAGGGGCAAGAACAGCTTTTGTTTCATCCACAGATCTTTCTATTCTTTCTGCAAGTACAGGTGTGGCATAACGAATGGGAAAAAGATCATCAAATGTGCTGTCGCCTGTGGTAAACCTCTGCACTTCATCACCGGGGTACCCGGGAACCTCTGTACTCAGGTAAAATGGTGAATCATTTAACTCAACTTCAATTGCATAGTCATCTGCTGGATCAATTTCGATATCTCTTCCGCAATACTTTGCATTTATATAGCCAAGAGTGCTGTTGTGCTCTGCTGAGCGATGCTTCCAGCTGTGTTTTTCAGCTAAATGCGCCATTGCCTGTTTGCACACCCTGCCCTTGCCTATCCTTGCAAAAAAGAATGATCTTAAAGCAAAACCAACCGGAATAGACACCACAGAAATGGTAAAAACAACTCCGGTCAGAGCCGACAGCCTTTTCATTACTTCCGAATAATTGTGTCCAGTAGCAAAAAGAGCAAAAGCCATGATCAGGAACAGAGCTGCAACCACACCTGCATATTTCAGTATTGGCTTGAACCTGACACCGATCTTATCAGCTGCGTTGTTCAATCGTCGTGCTTTCAGTTCTTTCCGCTGGTCTTTCTGGTCTCTCAATCTTCTTGATGCCTGAATTTGAGCACCTGTCTGACCTTCGAAACTGACAAACCATTCCTCACTCTTTACAACAGGATGAAGCCTCTTCCAGATGGTATCTGGAACATAAACTTCTGTATTGCAATAGTTGCACTTCATTATCCTCTCGCTTACTGATGAAACAGCAAGGGCAGCAGCACACTGAGGACAAGACATAACTACCGGTTCCGGTGAGGCATCATTTACTGCCAGATCACCTGAGGCCCTGTTGCCAGGCGGAGGTTGAAGGGTAAAGCAGAGCCTGGCAGAAGGCACCTTCTTCTGAATCGGCTCCGGAACAGGATAGACAAAATACTTGAGATTGCAGTTGCTGCATCTAATTGAGGAAATACCGGGTTCCTCAGGAATGGGAAGAGCCGTTCGGCAGGAAGAACAACGAGGCTCCAGTCGCCAGTAACCGTATTTGAAAGTACCATCACCGCTCATAAGAGTTCCACCCTGGCCCTGTCCCTCTGTGAAGCCTTCATACTCCTCTTCAAAATCATTAAGAAATCCAGCGATTCGCTCAGGCGATATTACCATCTCTTCAAAACATGCTGCGCATGTAAGTAACCCCTGCGGAGCGTTAACTGGAATTGGATGTCCGCAGCTTCTGCAACTGGTTCTGATCTCAAAACATCCGTATCTTGTCATGTTTTCCTCCACATGCGTTTCAGTTTCAGGGTGAACAACCCTTAGTATAGTCTAAAGAACCGCAGATTCCCAGAAAAAACATAGATTACAATCAAATTACCGGAGAAAGCATGCTGATTAGAAAAGAGAGCAACGAAGTCAGTAACTGAGGGCGTCCCGAGCGGTAGCACGGAATAGCAACTTGACGAGAATCGGCGTGTTTTAAAACCGTTCGTGGGGTGACTAATGCCGATGTTGTATTTTCGGTCAGGCTCCAAATTAACAGCACCCTCCGGGAGTAAATCCCGAAGGGCACTATCTAGAAGCGTGATCTATTCCGGTATAAATACCAGCGAATCACCATCAAGATCTATTCTGAGAGAACTGCCTTCAGGGATCTCGCCTTTAAGAATTGCCTCAGCAAGTTTGTTCTGTATCTTTCTCTGGACTACCCTCTTTAATGGTCTTGCACCATAATCCGGATCGTAACCCAGTTCTGCAAGATATTCAATAACACTATCAGACGCTGATATAGAAAGGTTCTGCCCGGCAAGAACAGCATTCAGCCTTTCTATTTGAATTGCAACGATTCCCCGGATCTGTTCCTTTGTAAGCGAATCAAAAATGACAACTTCGTCTATTCTGTTAAGAAATTCAGGACGGAATTTTGCTTCCAGTTCCCTGATCGCTCTTTTGTCTCTTTCTGCCGGAGCCAGCTCTCGTCCAACCGTTCCGATCCAGTCACTGCCCAGATTTGAGGTCATTATCAGCACAGAATTGCGGAAATCCACGGTTCTTCCCTGTCCGTCAGTAAGTCTTCCTTCGTCCAGGATCTGAAGAAATACATTGAACACATCATGATGAGCCTTCTCTATCTCATCAAACAACACTACAGAGTACGGTTTTCTGCGAATAGCTTCGGTTAGATAACCGCCCTCATCATAACCTACATAGCCGGGAGGTGCTCCGATAAGCCTTGAAACAGAGTGTTTTTCCATGAACTCACTCATATCCACTCTTATCATGGCTTCCTGGCTGTCGAAAAGAAAACCTGCAAGACTCTTGGCAAGCTCAGTTTTTCCAACACCAGTAGGTCCCATAAATATAAAACTGCCAAGAGGCTGGTTGGGATCCTGCACTCCTGCTCTTGCTCTTCTAACAGCCCTTGACACTGCACCTACAGCATGATCCTGTCCGACCACTGTCTGCTTAAGTGCTTCCTCCATATGAAGAAGTCTTTCCCGCTCTCCCTCCAGCATTCTGGACACAGGAATTCCAGTCCACCTGGAAACCACAGCAGCAATCTGCTCAGCAGTTATTTCCTCTGTAAGCATTGCACCGTTTTCCTGCAGAGATGCCAGCCCTTTTCTGGCATTATCAAGTTCATCCTGAACAGTTCGGAGATCGCCGTATCTGATCCTGGCCACCTCGGAAAGATCACCTTTTCTCTCCGCCTTCTTTTCCTCGATACGAAGATCATCCAGCTTACGGGAAAGCTCTCTGGTGCGGTTTATGGCCTCCCTTTCATTTTTCCATCTGGCCTCCAGCGCAGAATACTCCTCTTTAAGATCTGCAATCTCTTTTTTTACTTCACCCAGTTTGCTCTTTGATGCCTTGTCTCTTTCCCGCTTTAAACCCTCCCTTGCGATCTCAAGCCTTGTGATCTGTCGTTTCAGGGCATCAACTTCAGCAGGCATACTGTCTATCTCTATTCTAAGACGGCTGGCTGCTTCATCCCCAAGATCTATTGCTTTATCAGGCAGGAAACGATCAGAGATATATCTGTCGCTGAGGGTAGCGGCTGCTATAAGAGCTGGATCCTGAATATGAATTCCATGGTGAACCTCATATTTCTCACGGAGACCCCGCAAAATATTTATAGTATCCTCCACAGAGGGCGGCTCTACAAGAACAGGCTGGAATCGCCTCTCAAGTGCAGCATCCTTCTCTATATATTTTCTGTATTCATCAAGGGTAGTTGCCCCGATGCAATGCAACTCTCCTCTGGCAAGAGCAGGCTTAAGCATATTCGCTGCATCTACTGATCCCTGAGCAGCACCTGCGCCAACAAGAGTGTGCATTTCGTCGATGAAAAGAATAACCCTGCCATCGCTGGCAGATATCTCTGCAAGAACAGCTTTAAGCCTCTCTTCAAATTCTCCACGGAATTTAGCTCCTGCTATAAGAGCACCCATATCCAGCGCCATAAGACTTTTGTTTTTAAGAGTTTCCGGAACATCACCCTGGGCTATTCTGGCTGCAAGCCCCTCGGCAATAGCGGTTTTGCCAACGCCGGGCTCACCGATAAGAACCGGATTGTTCTTCCTGCGTCGGCAGAGTATCTGCATTGTACGCATTATCTCATCGTCTCTGCCTATTACCGGATCCAGCTTCTGCTGGCTGGCAAGAGCAGTAAGATCCTTTGTATACTTTTTAAGAGCCTCATAGCTGTCCTCTGCATTTTCGCTTGTTACCCTGGAAGAACCTCTTATATCAGAAAGAGCCTGAAGAAAGTTTTGTTCGGTAATTCCCGATTCATGAAGTATTTCAGCTGCTTTCCCGTGAGAAGAAAGAACACCCATGAAGATGTGTTCACTGGCAATAAAATCGTCCTTCATCCCGATGGACACCTTTTCAGCAGCTTTCAGAACATTCAATGAAGAACGGGACAGGGCGGGCTGAGCCCCCCCTGAAGATCGGGGCAGATCTCCAAGAGCGTTTCCAGCCAGATCGGCAAGCGGGGTAATCTGTACGCCAAGACGGTTCAAGACCCCGGGTATGGTGCCGGAATCATCCCCTATAAGCGCATGGATGATGTGTAACGGAGTAACCTCGGGGTTACCTGCAGAAGAGGCAAAGTTAACTGCTTCAGTCACTGCCTCCCTTGCTTTGATGGTTAGTTTATCAAGTGTCATGTTTCCTCCTTTTTACTTACTGTATTAGCAAGAGTCTGACCAAGGGGCAAGACCTTAATATTAGCAATTATCGTTTGTATCCATACATCTCGGAGAATATTGACAGAATAGTGTGTCGAAATGACACAGCCACCTGAGACTATTTCACTTTCAGGAAAAGTGTATCAGCAGATCGGTACTTTACCATCGATTTCTTTTGTTGTAGCTTTCAGGCATGAGTGTAGCAATTATGTAATCCAATAAGGAGGGAAAATGGCCAACATCGGAGTGATAGGACTTGGGTACTGGGGTCCCAATCTTCTTAGAAACATCGTAGCAAACAGAAGAAGTGACAAGATAGTGATCTGTGACAGTGATCCCGGGCGTCTGAACAAGATAGCAGAGAGATTCCCCACATGCGAAAAAACGCTGGATGCCAAAGAAATTTTCAATGACCCGTCGATTGATGCTGTGATAATTGCTACAAGCGTTTCAAGCCATTACCCTCTGGCCATGGAGGCAATGAAGTCGGGCAAGCATGTCTTTGTGGAAAAACCTTTTGCTGAGGACACAAAAAAAGCCGAGGAAATGGTACAGTACGCCGAAGACAACAATCTTGTAACCATGGTTGGACATACGTTCCTGTACTCTCCTCCAGTATTGAAGATCAAACAGATCCTTGACAGCAAAGAGCTGGGAGATATCAGATTCATCACCAGTACCAGAGTGAACCTTGGGCTTCACCAGAAGGATGTTTCTGTCATATGGGATCTTGCACCGCATGATTTCTCCATGCTCTTTTACTGGCTTAACGAAGAGCCTGATCTTGTAGAAGCCTTCGGACATGATTATGTCCTCAGTGGTATTCCTGATGTTGCATTTATCAATCTTGGTTTCCCAAGCGGAGCCACAGCAAATGTTCAGGTTGCATGGCTGGCACCCTCAAAACTGCGAAAAACTGTCATTGTGGGAAGCAGAAAGATGCTGATCTACGATGATACAGAACCCTATGAAAAAATTAAGATATTCGACAAAGGCGTTGATATTCTCGAACCAGAAACCTTTGGGGAATACCAGCTCTCATACCGAACAGGCGATATCGTCAGCCCGCAGATCGATTCTTTTGAACCTCTGCATTCAGAGATGGAAGAATTTCTTCGATGCATCGAAACCGGGGCAACTCCACGAACATCGGGAAGAAGCGGAATGGGTGTTGTAAAAGCTCTTGAGATCGCTGACAAAAGCCTTTTAGCAAAACTGAAAAAGCAGCAATAGTGAAGCAGCCGCCGAAAGTTCTTCTTAAGTACCTTGGAGTCTCACTGGGAAGGGATCTTCCTCTTTCCATTGATTTTGCCGTACTTGCCGGGGCGATGGCGGCTCTTCTTGGAGAGAAGGATTCAGCAGCACACACTCTTGCCAGGTATGCTGCTGGTTTCTCTTCACCACCTGCAGGTAAGGTTGTTACAGGAGCAGATATGGCACTGGCAACTTCACGCCAGGGCAGAAGTTCAACAGGCTATATTTCAGACACTATTGAAGCACCACCTGGTATGACTGTAAAGGGCTGTGTAAGCCTGGCTGTTACCGGGTCAGGCAAGAACCGGAATGAAGCTTCGCACCTCACGGATGAACTTATTGGCTGGCTTGATCTTACAGCAGCTACAGGAATTCCGATTGACAAGCTGGAATCATCAGTGACCCAGAGAACCTCCATGGCAATTGCAATGGCAACCAACCCAAAACTGCTGATCGTTGAATGCCCTGTTCATGATTCTCTTCATGCCAAGCTGAAAGAATTCTCTGAAGTAGGCAACACGGTTCTTTTCAGGGCATCTTCACTGGGTCAGATACCCTATGGTGTAGAGCGCATTGCACTTTGCGATAAAAACGGCATATGCAGGATCGTTAGACATTCCGAACTGGCTGCAATCTCTCTGGGAGGGGCAGAGATTACCGTTTCCTTCTATCCTTCCCTGCCCAGAAAACAGCTGGAGAACATTGATGGGATCAAGAACCTGGTACACACTAACGGATTGTATAAGTTTACCCATGCTGATACTGTGCATGCCATCACCAAACTGATGCTTACCGCAAGGGCAAACTCAAGAGCAGTTGTTGAACTTCAACTCTCTCCAATTCCTCCTGCTGCACTGCTGAAAATGTTCAATCCCCCTGACGAATCAAAGATCCCGGTTGATCTGTTCCACGGGAAAGAAGGTTTCTAAATTTGCAGCTGATCATCCTTACTGCAAAGCTGATGTGGGAACGGGCAATTGATCGGAGAAGCAGGTTATGGCTCAGTGTTCTGTTACTGGCCAGTGTGTTTGTGGTTGCCCCAACTGAAGAAATGCTTTTACAGCTTCTTTCCTTCTCGTTATTCCTTCCGGCAATTTTTCTTATTACAGGCTGGAATGATTCTGCGGCCCGATCCGGTCTTCTGGGGTTGATAAAGCGGGGAGATAAAGAAGGTATGGTGAGAACTGCCGAATGGTTAATTCCCGGGCTGGCAGGAATGCTGATTTCTTCAATTATCGTATTTGCAGTCTCAAGCCAGCCCCCATGGCAGTTCTGGGCTTCTGCACCGCTGATATCCGTTTCTTTCTCGCTGATTTTTCTAATAACCGAAAAGTATATGAAGTATGCAGGTAGAACTCTTTTAGTTCTGCTCTGGCTTTCTCAGCTGTCCGAACCCAGACCACTGGGGAAGATCGTTGATATGCTGATGTTCACGAATTACCCGGCAGCTGTTCTTACTGCTGATCCGGGCTCCGGGGGACACCATCCGGACAGCTTTGTGCTGGC
>JAOZLN010000364.1 GCA_029934845.1 Candidatus Sabulitectum sp. | reverse complement strand
AGGGTAAAGAGCAGTCCTAGATGAAAGAAAAAGGGAAGAGCGATTCAGGAATTAAACCTGCGATCTTTCTTCCCCTTTTTCTTCTGCTTGCTGTTATGGCAACATGGCCTCTTGCGTCCACATCTGAACCGCATGACCACTCAGATACTCTGTTTAACAGCTGGCTGATAGCATGGAATAACCATGCCATTGTCACAGGTCAGAACCCTCTTGATCTTCCTATTTTTGAAGGTTTTCACGATGGCAATGGCCGTAATGATCTGCTTATTACACAAAGCATTATTGCTCTGCCTCTGCAGCTTTACGGTATGAATGCCATCCGGATACACAATATTCTTCTTGTTCTGTTCCTGGCTTTTGCAGGCTTTGCCTCTGCTCTTCTTGCCAGGGAAACCGGGGCAAACTTTTATGGTTCACTGTTCACCGGCAGTGTGGTGATCCTTCTACCCTATTTCCAGTCACATATCTGGCACCTCCAGCTGTTTTCTGTTGGTTTGTCCATTCTGGCAGTTGTGTATGCAATAAGGGTTCTAAAGGGCAAATGCAGAGGCTGGCAGCTGGCTGTTCTTGTCTTTCTGCAATGCCTGGCCTCACTGTATCACTGGTACTTCCTGAATCTTGCACTGCTTCTGCTGTTAATTACAACTGCCTTTCTTCCGCAGAAAAAACACATTGTCCGCATGACAGGCTGGTGGCTGGCTGGTAATCTGGCCGCCCTGCCATTCCTTCTTCCACATCTTAAGAATGCACATTCCTGGTCCATCAACTCAATCACTTCAACAGACATTACTGCATTCATTTCTCCATGGGGAAACAGTTTTCTTCTGGGGTGGATGAGACCGGACGGTATGCACCCTGAAGCAGCTTTGTGGCCAGGTCTTGCAGTTGTAGCAGGTAGTCTGTGGTTTCTTATCAAAGGGAAAAAGAACAGATTGGATATCTTTCTTCTGAGTTGTTTTCTGTTTTTCGCTCTCTTCAGCCTGGGCCCTACACTTATTGCATTTGGAAAGGCTCTTGCCCCAGCTCCTTTCAGGTATTTTGCCGAGCTGCCAGGTTGCTCCTCGATCAGGCTTCCAGCCCGGGCAGGCATTTTTGCAATTCTTCCACTTGTGATCTTTGCAGGGCGGAAACTGGGTGAGAAACCCAGGCTCGCCATAACAGGTGTGGTTCTTGCTGCGGCAACCGTATTGCATGCCCCTCTCCGAACCATTCCCCTTGAACCGCTTCCATGGCACCAGTGGCTTGCCGGACAGAATTTCGATACGGTTCTCTATCTGCCTGTATCTACCGATATGAGCAATCCGCAGGCGGAAACCAGAAGACTTATCAGCTCTGTTATGCATTTCACTCCGTCGGTGAACGGTTACAGCACAACCCTTCCTGAAAAATATCAGAGTTACGCCGATATCCTGAATGAATGGCCGTCGCAAAGTGCAAAACGCCTGGTGGAAGAGCTGGAAGTGGACTGCATCATTGCAAAAGACTGGCATACTGTCAAAGCAGATACAGTGTTCTTAATTGGAGAAATGTCTATTTCCGCCTTTCTGATTGACACAGATTAATTACGCGTGATGTATTGACCTGATACGGTTCACGAAGTACATTGTGTTTTGCTGAAAGACATCAGTTTGGGGTTTTTCTTTTTTGGCTTTTAAAAAAGGAAGGTTACTGTGAAAAGGATTCTTGTTTTTGCTCTTGCTTGTCTCGTTTCCAGTTCAGCGTTTGCTGTTACTGATAGTGGTTCAGAAGGTTCAACACCTGCAGGTCGTGTACCTGAGCTTGATGGAACAGGTGACGCAGGACTCACAACTCAGTTTGCAGAAGACAACAATTTTGCTGGAAACTCTTTCGATGTAGCAGCCTCCCAGCAGATAACAATTGCGGGCTTCGATCTCAATCTCGATAATGTAGATTATCCTGAATTCACAATCGATGTTTACTATCGCACCGGTACAGCCCAGGGATACGAATCCTCAGCCGCAGGATGGACTCTTCTGGGCTCGCAGGTTGTTACAGCTGCCGGTGTTAATGTACCATCACATGCTGATATTGGTGGACTGACAATTGAAGCAGGATCTACTATTGGATTCTTGATCCATGCCCAGGAAGCTTCTACTGCACCTTTGGGTGGGTTCATGTACACAAACGGTGGACCAAACACCTACTCCGATTCATACCTCGACATCACTACATATGCCGGAATATCAGATTTTCCCGGTGGCAGCGTCTTCTCACCTCGTTCCTGGAACGGCACTGTTTACTACTGGTACGGAACAGCACTTGACCGCAGCACCTGGGGTTCAATAAAAGTCGGCTACTAGAAGAACAGTTATTCAGGCATTGGCCCGGCCTCAGGTGGAACTTCAGTTCTGCCTGAGGTTTTTTTGTACAATAGTGATTATTCGCATTTTTCCTGAAAATGAAATTGTACAGAAGTGATGACCAGTTCAAGGGAAACGGGTATATTGCATCAATCCCACGCTTGATGCTATTCCATGGAGGTTCCTATGATCTTTCTTCTCACG
>JAOZLN010000363.1 GCA_029934845.1 Candidatus Sabulitectum sp. | reverse complement strand
TTCATCCCATCAATATTTTTTGAGAAATCGTTAAAAAATAGATTGTTTTCAGTTCAAGAATCCCATGACCCTGGAAAGAAGAGTAATAGTATCATGCTGATCCATCTCGGGAATTCCTGCTTTGATTGCCGCATTGTTAAGCAGTTGATACTCTGGTGATGTAAAGATAATTGGTGTTAGCTCGTCTCTGATGATAACCAGAGCTGCTGCTTCATCCCAGTCAACTCCTGATATGTTAAGAAAAACCGACCCGTCTTCAGCAAACGTACCCTGACATACAGAGCCCGCAGGTAATGCCATACGGCTAACGATGCGTTCAAGAAGTGCCGCTGCATAAGCTGCCCTTGCCCCGCTTCCTGCATTACCGGGCATTTTAACCGTAAGAATGCCTGGAAGAGTAACGCCTGCTGTTGGTGCGGCGGATATCCCCTGGAAACGATCAATTTCAAAGGAGGCTACTGCTGCAGGAGATGGAGAGGGGATCATGGTCCATGGTGACAGGTTCTGCCCCCCGGTTCCCCTGATCCAAACAAGAGAGTTCTCTGCGACAAGGCTATCTGCTACCTGCCTAAGCACCAGAGAATCTGCAATGCTCAAAAGCGGCGCCCATTCTTCTCTCCAGAAATCATCTGCCTCTGAAGGTAAATATTCAAGAGAAATAATATCCTCCGGCGATCCGTGAACCGAGCTGGTGACCAGAACACTTACAGCCGACGAACCATACGGTATAACTTCTGTTCCTACACCGCGCCAGGCTGTCTGGTTGAAGCTGCCCGTTCGTTCGCCGCCCCACAAAAAGACAGTGTTTCCTATTGGCAGAGAAACTATCATGGTATCTGCTCCTGCTTCCAGCCATCTGCTGGTTCTTACAGGTACAACTGGAGGTTCTTCCTCAAAAGCCCCAATTATCCATGAATCGGCAAGAGCATTGGTGTTCCAGACCAGTTGAAGGGTTCTGGCCCACAGAGAACTGTCAGCCATTATGCTGTCAGCCTCCAGTGTTTCGGCAATTCCCTTTATAAGCTGTGCTGACCCTTCCGGACCGCTCAATATGTACCCCGACCAGCCGGATCTGGTTACCTGATAACCCTGAATACCGTAGGTCCACATTTCTTCCAGTTGATTTTCGGAAAGAGCTTCCCATGGGTGAACAGGTATTCCAGGCAGCATAACAATAGCACCATCACCGGAGGAAAGCCCCACAGCAAAAAGCGAAAAAATAAGAAGTGGTGTCATTTTACCTTCCAAAATTCTGAACTCTGCCTGTCCCTTGAAACAAAACAGGGAAGAGAACAAAGTTGCAGTTAATTGTAAGATTCACAGCCTGCTAAAATGCAGAAACATCCTGTGATCTCATCTGCAAAAAGTCTTTCAATCTGTCTGCCATACTATAAAACCATTACAGACCTGTGGCATCACCGCTACGGGGTTGACTGTGAAGAAAAATATTCAGATAATTGACCCCCGATTGAATGTTGCGGAGAGGTGGCCGAGCTGGTTTAAGGCGTACGCCTGCTAAGCGTATGTAGGGGTAACTCTACCGAGGGTTCGAATCCCTCCTTCTCCGCCATTCAATTGTAACTGGCTCCCGCTATTCGGGGGTTCTTTTTTTAAGTTCCTTTCTGGCAATAATTCTTTCCTGGATTGCTTTGATCCATTTTTCTGGAAGAGGTCGTCACCACCAGACAATCCACTGATCAAAGTTAGCAGCAAAACTAAACCCAGGCAATACAGCCGAATAGGCTTAACCGTTTATGCTTTGTATAAATAGTTCCGCCTCTTCAGGGGTGACCACAATGCAGAAATCATCCGGCGCGCTGGTTATTGAAACCGCATGACTCCAGTTTGTTGCATAGGTCTTGAAGTTGCCCAGTTTTCTGTTTCTGAACCCTCCGGTGTATCCAAACAGTCCACCATTACCCATTACCTTCAAAAGACCTTCTCTTATTTCTGGTTCTCTTTGCGCAACGGCTCCTGGCGGTATAACAATTGTGGTGTTCCAAAAGGGTCTGGATACTATCAGAGAGTTGCCCTCCAGAGTAAAACCGGTAACGGAAAAAAGCCATGTTACAAAAAGAATTACAGGAAGAAAGGCAGCAAAATACCTGGCCTGGCCAAGTATGAATGGAATCGCCCCTGCTGCAACTATCATCAATACAGTGGTTACTTTTGCCATCACATCCAGAGATGCCGGCTTGAACTGTCCTTGAATCATCTGAAACTCCTTACTAAAGGGTTGATATTCCAATCCTGGATCTGACCTGAACTGGTTGGCTTTCTTCTGTTACTTCGGGAACAAATTGTATAGCACCGGGCTCAAAAACGAGAAGAATAGAGGAGCCGCCATATGCAAAATGACCCATTTCCTGCCCTTTTTCCAGATAATCTCCAACCTGACACCCAGTAATTATCGACCCTACTCCCCAGAAGCCAACTGGGGAATCATGGCCACAAGTCCAAACTCTTCAGAATCTATGATGTAGCACAGGCGCTTATGCTTCGCAAGTTCCCGGAACCAGTCAACATCAGCAAAA
>JAOZLN010000362.1:1556-2546 GCA_029934845.1 Candidatus Sabulitectum sp. | reverse complement strand
CCGGAGCTGTTGGAATGACATCGTCTTCCACTCTCTCACTGGGGTTCGGTACGGGGTGGCTGCATCTCCATGCAAAACCGGATTCTCCGGGACTCTGGTGGACAAAAGAAGCTTCCACCATTCCCCCGGACTCACCTTCATGGGAACACCATCTGAAAGGCGCTCCAGTAGAAAAGGTGATCCAGCAGGGTGTCGACAGGGTTATCGAGATTCATTTCTCCAGCAGAACTCCCTATGACGCAGGCGGTATCAAACTGATCTTCGAGGGCACAGGCAGAAATGCAAACATCATACTTGTAAGGCAGACAGACAACAGAATTCTTGCCTGTCTCAGGAAAGTTCTTTCCGGGGTTAACCGGTTCAGAGCCATATCCCCGGGAGTTATCTACAAATCTCCCCCCTCCTCAGGATTCCCACCACAGGAATGGGGTTCAGAAAAAGTACAGACGCTCTTTCAGGCAAATGTCACGCCAAGGCTTCTCTACCAGAATCTGGAAGGAGTTGGCCCGGCTTCAGCCAAATCTATTATTGCCCACCCTGGAACTGTATCCGAGACAGTGAAAGAGCTGGGTAAACAACTGATAGATGAAAACTTCACCCCGTGGCAGACTCAGTTCGGCAGGGTCCCGGTATGTCTGGGAGACGGGCAGGAAATAGAGAATCCGCTTGCCCCTCAGAAAAAAGCAGAAACCGGCAGTAAAAAAGAAGAATACCGCCCTTCAAGAACGCAACTGGGTACCATTCTTAAGAAAAGACTCTCCTCCGAAAAGAAGAAAATAAGAAGTTCGCAGAGATCTCTTGACCGTCTTGCCAGCCCGGATGAACTCCGGAACTGGGGTAACCTGATTCTCACCCACAAGAAAGATCTGAGAAAAGGCATGAAGGAAGCCACTCTTACAGACTGGGAAGGCTCGAAAATAAGGATAAAGTTAAAAGAAGCCCTGAATCCCATGGAAAACGCAAACAAATACTTCCGGAAAGCCGGGAAAA
>JAOZLN010000362.1:0-1546 GCA_029934845.1 Candidatus Sabulitectum sp. | reverse complement strand
ACCTGGAGAAGAATCGGCTTGAAGAGCGAATTCTTGCTCTGACGAAACGTGCCGCCACCCTTGAAGATATACAAAACAGAATTGATACCATGACCGATAATGAGGTTACGGGTCACCTTAAAAAACTGGCAAAACCAGAGAAAAAGGTAACAGGTGCCCCACTTGAATACATTCTTGAAGGAGGATGGCGCTGTCTGGTTGGCAGGAATGCGAAGCAGAACGATAACCTGACATTCAAGATAGCAGGCAGGGAAGATATCTGGCTGCACGCCCGTGGCGTAGCCGGAGCCCATGTTATCCTTAAACGAGACGGCAGAGCAGACAACCCCAGTGCAGCAGCAATGGATCAGGCTGCCCATATCGCAGTAAAGCACAGCACCACAAACGGAGTGGTTCCGGTAGACTGGACCCTTGCAAAATATGTAAGACGGATGAAGGGCGGAGGCCCGGGGCAGGTTGTCTACGTCAGGGAAAAAACTCTGTTTGCAGAAGCCTGAAGACACAAAATTTTACAGAATAGAAAACAGGAAAAAATGAAATGATGAGTATCAAAGAGATCGAAACAGCTCTTTCACCGGTTCTTAAGAAAAAACAGGAAGCCTGCAGTATTCACAGCTTCTTCAATTACAATTACCCCATTGGAATTGGTATATCAGACAAGCTCCATATTTTTCGGGAACACTCAGGAGCATATCAATACGAAACAACAATTACGCTTCCCATGCAGATCCCGGAGGGAACCAAAGCCGCATTCCCTGTGGACAAGCTGGGTGAATGCTGTTGTATCGTTACACCTGGCTGCCTTGAAAAATCAGATTGCTTCGCAACGATCCTTCATGAATTCGTCCACTGTTATCAGAGCAGAACCTGTGAAGAAAAATTGAAAGCAAAACTGGAAATACATCAACGAGCCATACTCGCTCAAGATCACATGTGGGAGATATATCACCCGTTCCCTTACGAAAACCTCGACTACTTGAAATTTCTGAAAAACATCACCGGGTATGATTTTGATCAGATCATGGTTGCAATGTCCACGCTTTCAGAAAAGCTTGAATCATTTGACTATGAGTATATGATCTGGCAGATATGGAAAGAAGGCTTTGCCAGATACATCGAGAATCAGATCCTTCGTATGAACACCATGGAAGAGAACAACAATGGCAATGATCCTGAATCCCCGGATAGAATTTCCCTTTACTTTATTGGCGACAAATTCTGGACACAACTGAAGCTCCGTAACCCAACTTTGTTCGATGATATTGAAGAGGTTTTTACTCTTATGGAAAAACAATTATAGTTTAACCATCGTATATATTTGACAAAAATACCTCACACTGCTTAGCAGGTGCTCATGTGATACTGAAACGAGATGGCAGAGCAGACAATCCCGATGCAACAGCAATGAATCAGGCAGTTCATATAGCAGTAAAGCACGGTATCACAGGTAGAGTGGTTCCTGTAACCTCTTCCCACATAGCCTGAGTCACCCCGGTAGTCATCATTTCAAAGGATTCAAAATACACGAAATACTGTGATCCTTCAA
>JAOZLN010000095.1:7696-8535 GCA_029934845.1 Candidatus Sabulitectum sp. | reverse complement strand
GCAATGCCGTCAAATGAATAATTGTTCTGAAGGTCATCATAGGATGAGCCTGTACTAATTCCCTCTTCCGTTGTGAACAGGCTGGAATAGATCTGGATCCGGTAAACGGTCTGATCACTTTCAGAGATCTCCAGAATAACTGTTTCCCCGGTGTTGAAAGTAAGTTCAATGGCAGGGGCAGGCATTCCTTCTGTGAACAGATCGACCTCTTCAACTGTCACATTGTTGTACTGCAGAGCAAGTTCTTCTGCCTTCTGCTGTGTTATGCCTATCTGGAACAGCCCGGCACTTTCATTTCGAATGGTATACAGAGTGTTTTCGTCAAACACATCTTCAGCAACGGTCTCCGCCTGGATCTCTGAGGCTGTTTCTGTGTTCTCACTTGTTGCTGTGAGCGCTGGTAGTTCTTCCTGCACAATTTCCGGAACAGGGGCTTCATCTTCCGCCCCGCATGCCAGAATCAGAATTGCAGCTGTAATTAAAAAGAGTGGTCGCATTTTTTCTCCCGATCTATTGTTGCTTTAGTATGGCCTAGTGAAAGGTTCTTTCATCCGGTTAATCACCACAAAACAATTTCGGTAACCTGGGCATCTCCTGGAACATGAAGAACAAAATCATCATCCATGGTTTCCTCTTCATGATCAAGTTTGAATGATATGCGCTGTTCATAGATCGCAACGGCAGCATTTCCTTCAGGGTTCCATATGGCACCATTGAACGAATAGGCGTCCAGCAGATCATCGTAAGTGGAGCCTATGAGAATTCCATCTTCAGTTGCGAAAAGGCCTGAGCTTATCACCACCCGGAATGCACACGGATCGTTCTCGTAGAATTGAAAA
>JAOZLN010000095.1:0-7686 GCA_029934845.1 Candidatus Sabulitectum sp. | reverse complement strand
AATCGTCGAAAGTCAGGTCAACGGTTGTAGCAGCCTGCCATCCCGGTGGAAGCTCGGTAGTTTCGATCTGTACATTGTCGTACATCAGAGCCAGTTCTTCTATCTCTTCCACTGTGCTTCCTACCTCAAACAGCCCGACTCGCCCGGTTCTAAGGGTGTACGGCATATCCACTTCTATTTCCTCATCTGCGGAAGTGGCAGCGGGAAGCTCTTCGATGACAGCTGGCAGTTCCTCCTGCACAATTTCCTGAACGGGGGTTTCTTCTGCCGCCCCGCATGCCAGAACCAGAATTGCAGCTGTAATTAAAAAGAGAAATTTCATGGTGCTCCTGTTCTTTTGCAGTTGTAAAGAATGTATGTTAACTCTGAGGGCGGGATCTTCTGCATCTCTTGAAACAATATAGCTACGCATTAACATAGATACAACATTACAAATCACAGAGGCACCGGAGGTTCAGATGATCTTTTTATTTTCAGCAGTGATACTGTTTTCTGTTTTTCAGTTCTCTCCGGAGGAAGCATCTTCTATCTCTGTCCCACCGGGAGGCTATGCCTGGGCGGTCTGCTCTGATTCAACGGGATTCAGTGATATTGAAACAGTTAGCACCATTGCGCCGGGCCCATTGCCGGGTTTCAGCAGTGTTCTGCCGGATTCGGCCCTGATGGCTGTTCAGCTCAGCTGTGAATGGTTAAGAAGCGACCTTGCTGCAAAATTCACCGATCTTCTCTACCGGGAATTTCACAGTGATATGCAATCGGAAGCAATCCCTGCTTTTGCCGACGTGAACCAGGACGGGTTAGAGGATCTTGTGATTGAAGCCGGTTCCAGCAGAAGAGTTCTTGTTGCTCCGTTCTGGACAGAGATCACAGAGGTTCCAGAGGTTCTTGAATCCGTAAGATCGTACGATATGAACAATGACGGCAGCCCGGATTCCTCTTTTATGAGTGATGAAGGTGTTCTGACCGTATTCAGCGGAGATTCCATTCTTTTAAGAACAGAGGGTTTTGGCCCGGTTGCGGTTACCGGTTCTGCTCTGGGTAATATGGATGGTGACGGTCTTGCTGATCTTGTGGTCTGTACCGAACCTGGGAATGTGCTTGTTTTCAGAAACCGAGGCACTGTGGAAACCCCCTGCTTTCTCCCATTCTTTCAGGGAACCCGCACTGTGTTTCCAATGAATCCCGGAGCTTTCAGCTCACCTGCACTTTTTACACTGGATGATTCTACTGTCGTGCTGGCTGTAGGAACCCGGCAGGCCGGCCTGAGTTTCTATTCGTCAGATACAGGGAATGATCTGCCTCTGCCCCTGTGGTCTGCCATAAATACAGTCGAGAACGGGAACGACCTTCTTAACATATCGCCTGCGGCAGTGAATCTGTCCGGGGAAACCGTTCTTGTCTGCGGTACCCGTGACGGCATTCTTTACGAAGCAGAGCCCTTCTCTGATTCGCTTGTACTACTGAACCTGCCGCCTGTTCCTGGCACATATCCCAATCTTGCAGTGGCCTTTGTGAACGGTGACGACTTTCCGGATCTTGTTGCAGGAACAATGGAGGGCGGGGTGTACTTTCTTGCCGGACTTGATGGCTGGTTCCACGGCAACTGGGCCCGGATAGAGGGCATACCTTCTATCCCTTCCGGGGCTCCGGCTTCCAGGGAAGACCAGTTGGTCTTCGGCACTGCCAGTGGTACAATTCTTTGTTTCTCAAAGAATGAAAGAGGGGAATGGGTGGACTCTGCCGAGGGCTCTGAATTCAGCCTGATCGATGTTGGCCAGTATGCAACACCGTTCTTCTTTGATCTTGACGGTGATGGTCATGAAGAACTGGCAGTTGGAAATTCCACAGGTTCAACAGACCTCTATGAACAGAGTGCAGATGGATCCGGTAATTCCTTCTTTGAAAGTTTTTCGTGGGGGTTTGAACCCAACGGTGGCGTTGCGTCAATAGACTCGTATTACTCGAGATATTTCACACCATACTCGGTGTTCCGATCACCCTCTGGCTCATCCACAGTACATGCATTTGCCAGTGAGATCATTAATGCAGATCCCCGGGACAGAGATGAGATCGCGTACTGTATTGCCAACACCCCCACAGATGTTCTTCTGGCAATGGAAGACAACAAAGATATTGATCTGCTCTCTGTAAACGCCGGGAATGTGTATGACGCGGCTGAAAACCTGCGCTACGTCCGCCTGCTTGATTCTGAAGACGGTACCGTGTGTGAACTGAGAACAGCAGAAGGCTGGTTCGAGATATCACGGGAGAATTACTACCGGTTCGTTGTTCATCCAAGAATACTCTTTGAGATTCCCGGAAGAGTAGATGCAACATACTGGAACACACCATGGGACACTCTTGCACTGTCAGAAAGAGAGTATCTGAATTTTCAACCGGACAGCCTTTACGGAAACACACCGGATCACCTTTTCTGGCGTGATTTCATTCCCTCGGACGGCCTCCGGGGAAGAACTCTTGAGCAGCGTATGGCAGGTGCGGAAACATACGAAGAAGCCGTTGTCCGCCTCTGCAATTTCCAGTCTCATTCACAGCCAGGCGGGCTGATGTCTTTCGGGTATATGACTAACGACCTGCAACCTATGACCATTTACAGCAAGGCTTACGGTTCCTGCGGAGAACAGTCAATTTTGCAGACTGCGCTCTGCCGTGCATGTTTTATTCCGGCATATGTGGTTGGTTGTCGCGGAGAAGATCATCAGTGGAATCAGTATCTTGATCCCGCAAGTGAACGGTGGAACCACTGGGACATAAACTACGGGGTCTCGGGAATCGGGAATCTGTGGGTATCAGGTGAGGGTGTTGATCACAAAGGCAAAACGATCTCTACCATCACAGCCTTTGGCCCGGAGGGAAGACTCTGGCCTGTAACGGAATCAGTTCTTGCACCGGAGGGATCAGGTTACATGCAGGGGGATTCCGGGTACACCAGAACCGCTGATGTAGAGGTTTCGGTTACTGACCCCGGCGGCGTTCCCGTGGGCGGGGCAATGGTTCTGGTAAGGTCACACTGGGAGAATGCCAATTCTGTAACTGCTTTTGACTACACTGATGACCTGGGGAAATGTTCTTTTCTTCTGGGGTGGGAGCCGAACGGAGGGTATACTTTCGATATCATATCCGCTTTCGGCTCCGCAGGCAGTTCAAACACCGGCTTCACCGAGGACAGCCTGTATTCCCTGAACTACATCGTGCCGTACGCTGTACCGCAGGGGCCTGCTGTGGCCATGCGCGGGCAGGGTCAGGCTGTTCCCGTTACAGAAAGTTTGTATCCGGTTCCCTACTTCACAGGGTCTCTTTATTCCATCGGCAGTCAGAATGAAGGTTTTCTTCGCAATGCCGACTGGATCCCATGGCGGAATGTTGCATCCACCGGCCAGGTGTACTACATGGATGGAAAAAATTTCAGGGATTACAGGGATGGCATGAACTGCTGTGCGATTGAGTACCCGTTCATTCCTGCTGCCGGTGACAGCTGCTATGCAGTTCTTGATAACAGGAACAGCATGTTCACATGGCGTCAGTGGCAGTGCGCTGTGCCTGCACCTGTCGATCCCGTTTCGAACAGAGACAGACAGTGGCTGGACAATCGGTCCGCCATAAGAGTTCCCGTGGCCGGGGTCTGTATTCCAGAAGGCCCGACCAGTTCTGAAGACAGCAGCTCGCACTGGATCCGCAGTTATCTCAATATTGATATTCAACAGGATGATCCGGACGATCCACTCTCATCAACAGTTATTATTGGCCCCTTCAGGGTTCCTTCAGGAGAACGGAGTATGAGCATTGAAACCGTTTCAATTCAGCCGGGGCTTGATCTTGATCTTTTCCTCTTCGTGGACAGGAACGGGAACAGAATTGTTGACGGTATGTCCGAGCTTCACTCAAGATCAGCATCACCAACTTCAAGCGAACTGATATCTCTTACAGAACCGGACTCTTCCGCAGTTTTCTGGATCTATCTTCATGGCTGGAAGGTTGAAGAGGGTGGTGGAATAATTGACATGGGGCTTTCTTTTGAGCCTGAGATGCTTTCTGCTCATTCTTTGAATCCTACAGGTTATCAGAAAAGTCTTCCCGAGACATTCAGCTTCTCAACAGTGGAGACATACAGTGCAGGGGAGATTTATCTGCAGTCCGGCGAAACTGTGATCTATCCCGAGAAGCAGGATGACTCCTGGTGTTTTGCGCCTCTTTCGCCGTCTGACTTTTTTGACCAGGGTTCGGTTACGCTTATGCAAAGCAGTGGCGAATTCATAGAAGATCTTCAGTGGGCCTTTATGCTGGACAGCATTGTTCCAGAGTTTTCCATCCATTCAGACGGAATAGATCACAGCACCATGCAGGGAGTGGTAGAGGTTACTTGTGAAGATGATCTTTCCGGAGTTGCGGAAGTTACATTGTCTGTAGATTCCCTTGAGAGCCAGACACTGGTACTCCGGGGAGATTCGGTATGGAACTGTACTCTTGATTTCCTGCCCTTTGCCGGGGAAACAGTTCCGGTGGAAGTCTGTGCAGTTGACCTGGCAGGGAATGAGACAAGGGAAACTTTTGAGATGAGTGTTGTTTCCAGACCGGACGTGGTATTCAGCTCGCTTTATCCAACTGGAACTGTGTACGATCACACTCCTGTTCTTCAGGTACTGGCAGATTTTAAGGATCCGGTATCGGGATGGACAGCCGAGGCGATGGTTCACGGAAAGGTTCTAGAGCCGGTTATTGACGGAGATCTAGTTCAGTTCTTCGTAAACGAATTTCTTACGGATGGAGAACACCGAGTAAAGGTAAAGATTCTGGGGCCGGATGGGGAGATACTGGGAGAGCATGACTGGGTTTTTTCTGTTGGAACTATGACCGTAACCAGTTGACTTCCCGCAGAAGCCCTTCTTCAAGAGAGATGGAGGGCTTCCAGCCCATTTCGGAAAAGGCGAGTTCAGCTGATGCCCAGGTGTCAGGTACATCCCCCAGTTTGCTTTCCGAGAAATTGATACGGATATCTCTGCCCATGACCTCTGCAAGGGTTTCAATGGTGTGAAGCAGTGTTACCCGGTTGCCGCCGCCAAGGTTCATGGCAAGCCCCTTTACAGAGTTCTCGGCAAGTATCAGACCGTTAACGATGTCATCAACAAAGGTGAAGTCTCTGGTTTGACCTCCGTCACCGAATACGCCAATTGGTTTCCCTTCAAAGGCTGCCCTTATAAACCGGTTGAAAGCCATGTCCGGTCTCTGCCGCGGGCCGTATACTGTAAAGAATCTTAGACTTGTAGAAGGCAGACCCATGTTGGCAGTGTACAGTCTGACCAGATTTTCCGCTGCAAGTTTGGTTACTCCGTAGGGGGAGTGCGGTATTGGCACGGTCTGATCCTCTGTCATTGGAAGAACCGCAGGAACGCCGTAAATTGACGAGGAAGAGGCGTAAACGAAATTTTTAACGTTTCCCCGGGAATGAGCCCACTCAAGAAGATTCTGAGTGGCGTCTATGTTGTCTCTGGTGTAAATGCGAAAATCATTGCCCCACGATTTTCTTACCCCTGCCTGTGCAGCAAGATGATAGATGACCAGTTCGTCAGAGCTGTCTGCCAGGCTGTTCAGATAATCCAGTTGCGTGGACAGATCTTTCTCTATCAGAGTAAATGAGGGGTTTTTCAGCGCTGAAGCGATGTTTTGTCTCTTGATGGATACATCATAGTAATCGCGGAAGACATCAATACCGGTGACTGAAGCGCCCTGTGACAAGAGCCTGTCTGTAAGTGTGCTGCCTATGAAGCCAGCACATCCGGTCACCAGGTATTTTTTCATCTATTCTCCGCTGTCCTCGGTTATGCACCAGTTAGCCTGCCCTTTGTTGTTAAGGTGAAGCAGGTAGCGCATAGAGCCTATTTTAACAGCCACAGGCAGAAAACCCGGGCCGAAAGGCGCAAGAGCGGTGAACTGATTCGGTTCCGGCAGGGAATCCAGAACAAGATCTATATGAGGTTTGGGTACCGGGTTCGTGGGGTACTCGGTCATGTGAGTAATAAGAAGCTCCCGGAGCTTCAGCCAGTCGGTTCCCTCGTAGGCAAAACCTGCAGCACGGTAGTGCCCTCCGGCACTGGAAAAAGTATCCTTCATGCTTACAAGAAAGCCAGCCATGTTCCAGTCACCAATAGACCTGGTGTCACCGGCGAGTTTTCCGTCTTTCCGCCGGGTAACAATTATTGTACCCCTGCGATATATCTTGCAAAGTCTGCTGGCAAGCGTTCCACCCATTCCCCCCGGTATATCCTCAAGAAAAACCAGGATCATTCCAAGGGCATCCGCTTCAGAGTCTTTGTGTTTAATGGCGTTGGTCACAACATCGCTTAGAAGGTGTCCCCTCTCTACGCTGGTACCATGCATGGTATCCCACAGATGCTGACACCAGGCGGCATCATAGCTGAACATAAAATCTATCATAGAGGAAATACCAGAGCTGTCACCCTTGCCTATTGTGCTTGTTATCTGCTGGCGTACCATTGCACCTGTCCACGCATGCTTGCGGCAGGGCCATTTTTCCAGAAGCAGTTTAAGCCCTTCGGTGAGTTTCGAAGTATCAATAATTGAAAAGCGGTGCAGCAGATATCTGTTCCACTCTGTGAAGGGAACCCGGTCGCTTACCGTTCCCAGGGCCACTGCTGCAAGCAACTGAGGATCGTTGTCCCATTTGGGGTAAATGTGAGACAGAGCGGCATAAAGCACACCGCATCCTGCAAGGTCTGCTGCTGCGCCTCCGGTTACCTGGGGGTTTACCATACCGTGTGATGGAGGAAGCGGGGGGTTAAGCGTGTGGTGATCGGTGATAACAATTCTTGCACCTGCGTTCCGTGCCCAGGTGACACCTTCAACAGCACTGCAGCCGTAATCAACGGTCATCAGAAGATCGCCTGCTTCCAGTACTCCTTTAAGCCTTCCCGGTCTTATCCCATAGGTCTCAATGTCTCTGCGTGGAACGATGGGAATCACATGAAAACCCTCATTGCGCAGTATTCGCAGACCAATGAAGATTCCGGTAACTCCGTCCATGTCATCATGGCCGTAGAGGACTATTTTGCCCCCGCGCTTTTTCAGAGCCTTGAGTTCTTCCTGAAGAATATCCAGGTCTGGAAGTAATTTGCCCCAGTCCGGTTTTGAGGGCAACCACCGGTCTACAGAATCTTTTGCTTCGGGAAACCTGCTTTTAAGAACAGCTTTTGCCAGGTTGCTAAGCCTGGTCCTTTTCATTATTCGTTCGCAGTCGAAGGTTCCCAGGCGTGCCATTATATCACTTTCCGTATTGTATTCTTGTTTTTCTTTTGTTCTCTCTGACCGTGTAAGATTGCAGACTTTTGTGCTGCTGTCAACGGAAAAAGATCAGTTGATGGTGGATTCCATCTCCTGGATCTCTTCCCGGGCCCGAGCTCTGTATTCTCGGAGCAGTTCAAGAGCTTCATCGTCATCGGTGTACCTGAGTCTTTCGTATGGGTCAAGTTCTGTACGATTCAGGAATGGTCCCAGTTCTATCTGCAGAGCTACGGTGAATTTAGTGTACTGCATTACGTCTTGAGCATTGGAAGTGGAATCGTCTGACAGAAATAGATGTTCCAGTTCAGAAGCAGCTGCCATAACTGTAAAATGCTTGTTCAGCTTATAGAACCCACCAATGTTGAGGTC
>JAOZLN010000094.1:504-8536 GCA_029934845.1 Candidatus Sabulitectum sp. | reverse complement strand
CTGCAATAAAGATGTCTGCCGGTGGCAGCTATGCATCCAGCGCAAGAACATCCGCCTATTTTGTGAAATGTACAGAGCTTGCAGAAAGTCCGGTACAGAAGTTTGTTTCAAGAGCGGACGGGAAAAGTGGTGGAACATTAGGACCTATCTCAGCCACAGGCACCGGTATTCCCACAGTGGATGTTGGCAGCCCGATGCTGTCCATGCATTCCATAAGAGAAATGGCTGGAACGGTTGACCACAAGAATATGATCAACTGCATGAGAGTTCATCTTGAGGGCCATATAGTAATCGCTACATAAATCAACATAGAATGTAAAGGGGTCGACTTATGTTGGCCCCTTTTCGATTGATGTTGTTTCGTTCTTTCCTGCCCATTCAGTATAATTCAGCCACAATAAATTATTTTCAGGAGGAAAACTAAATGACAAAAGAAGTTGATGTAGCGATAATAGGTGCTGGTACAGCAGGGCTTTCAGCCCTGGGACATGTAAGAAGAAGAACAGATAATTTCGTAATAATTAACGATGGTCCGTATGGTACAACTTGTGCCAGGATAGGCTGCATGCCTTCAAAAATGCTTATAGAAGCCGCAGACATTTACCACAAGAGACACCTTTACGAAGAGATGGGTTTCAAATTAACAGGATCAATTGAAGTTGACGGCAGAGCCGTTCTTAAAAGAGTAA
Source organism: Candidatus Sabulitectum sp. (assembly GCA_029934845.1). Classification (GTDB taxonomy): domain Bacteria; phylum Fermentibacterota; class Fermentibacteria; order Fermentibacterales; family JCC-6; genus Sabulitectum. The sequence goes on along the minus strand of JAOZLN010000094.1, from coordinate 7,847 downwards.
GAGGCCTGAGAGACATACTTGTTTCCAGCGTTATGCGAGCAACAAAAAGACTGGGAGAGAATAAAAGCATTTCAGGCAGGGCAAAGATCCTTGCTCCTGACCTTCTTGAAGTTAATGGAGAGCAGAGACGAACCAGAGCCATGATCATTGCAACTGGTTCAACCCCGATAATGCCCGAACCATGGAAAAAATTTGGTGACCGTATCATTACCAACGAAGAGATCTTCGAGATGGAAGATCTTCCAGAGAGCCTGGCAGTAGTTGGCCTTGGAGCAATAGGCCTGGAACTGGCACAGGCTCTCAGCCGACTTGGTGTTGAAGTTACAGGCTTTGATGCACTGAAAACAGTGGGTGGCATAAGCGACCCTGAAGTAGCTGCATCTGTAATAGACCTGCTTGCAAAGGAATTCCCAATTCACCTGGAAAGCAGAGTGACCCTTGAAGAAGACGGCTCCGGCAGAATAAGAGTTCGATCAGATAATATTGATATTTCTGTGGAGAAAGTGCTTGTTTCTGTTGGAAGAAAACCCAACATTGCCGGTCTCCACATGGAGAATCTGGGCGTTCCACTTAACAAACTTGGAATACCTGACTTTAATCAGCATACCATGCAGGTTGGAGACTTACCTGTATTCATTGCAGGTGATGTAAATGCAAGAATTCCTCTTATGGCTGAAGCAGCAGACGACGGGCATATAGCAGGGGTCAACAGCATAAAAGACAGTATTCAGAGCTACTGCCGGAGAACTTTCATAGGTATTGTATTTGTCCATCCGAACATTGCGGCAGTTGGTTGCCGATTCGCTGATCTGAACATGGACGATATTGTGATTGGTTCAGTCGACTACAAAGGACAGACCAGGGCGATGACCGCCCTGCAGAATCACGGACTTCTTAGACTTTATGCCGAAAAAAGCACTGGAAAGCTGATTGGTGCCGAAATGGCGATTCCCGACGGGGAACACATTGCTCACTCAATTTCCTGGGCAATCCAGAGAGGTTTGACCGTATTTGAAATGCTGGAGCTGAACTTCTACCATCCGACAACAGAAGAAGGCATTGGAGCAGCACTCAGAAAAGCAGCGAGAAAAATTGAGCAAAGGGAATCCGGTCCGGAAATTCCACTGTGCAGGTAAATGATACAAAGATGATCAGAGTATGCTTATGATTGACATGCATGCTTAACGGTGTAATATTGCATGCAGGAGGTCGCCTATGCCAACACTTCAAGTGAGAGATTTGCCGGAAGATGTTTATGACAGCCTGGTTATGCTTGCGGATAAAGAAAACCGCAGTATTACCCAACAGACAATTACACTTTTAAGAGATGCACTTGTATTGCATGCTAACAACCGGTTAAGAAGAAAAGCTTTACTGGATAAAATCGCAGTGAAGACATTTCCTGACTCAGGTGTTATTGATTCTGTCTTTCTTGTAAGAGAAGATAGAGACAGATGATAGTTGTTCTAGATGTTTCTGCTGCTATTGATGTTGTTCTTCGCAAAAATGCATACATAGAATTTTCTGAGGTAATTGGGAAGGCAGATGTTGTAATAGCTCCGGAGATATACATCTCGGAAATTTCTAATGTCGCATGGAAGTATCATAAGATGGCTAATTATTCTCAGGAGCAGTCTTCAGATCTTGCAGAAACAGGAATTCTTATTATAGACAAGTTTGTACCTGTTGCTGATTTGTGGAAAGAAGCTTTACAGGAAGCAATTTTCAATGATCATTCAGTTTATGATTTGCTTTATCTGGTATGCGCCAGGAGAAGTAATGGTGTTTTACTCACAAGGGATAAAAAACTAATCACCCTTTGCAACGAACTGCATGTTAGAACCTTACTGTAGGACTATAGATTGTGCAAAATGAACAGAGTTACGCTGAACCTGTATTCTCAGCAAAGTGTAATATTGCCGAAGGGGGAACATGTATTTTCTGGCAGTTTTTGCCCTGCTTTCAAGCCCTGCTGTAGAGCAGGAATTTATCTATGAGATACAGCAGAGCCCGGAGGACTCTGTTGTGATAACTGCTATTTTCATGGGTTACAGTTTAGGAGATTACTACCACGCTGCATTCACCCATGATAATGGAGATCTTTTCACCGCCTGGGCCCCCACTTCCAGGAACCCCGGTCTGGGAGTTTTTCTTTTTCAGCACAGGGGAGACCCCGTTAAGGTGACCATCGTGAATGTGCTTACCTATGTGCGGGAAGCCGGTGAAATAATATGCCCCACAGTGATGGATGCCCGAACCAACCAGGAAACTTACCATCAGTGGTACGATCGAACATCAGAGGAGTTCGGGATCACCACCAACCAGGAATTCAGTGAACACTTCGGGGAACCGGAGTTCAATGAACCTCCATTCATAGAGTATGAATACCTTCTGCGGAGTGGAGCCAGTTACAGACAGGTTCTTTTGCCTGTGGAATAATCTTTCCCCTGCAGTTCAGATATTGCCTGCATAACGAGACAGCACTATACTATGAGAGTGTCTTGGGTGATGATCTGTTTCTGCAGGGAGGACGATTAAATGGAAGGAACTTTCGCAAAACCCGCTGTTTTTCTGTTCTTGTCTGTAATTCTTGTGGTCTTTGCGGCGCATGCACAGCCAGTAATGCTAACAGACTCACTATCAACTAGTTTCGGAGAATTCACAATTGTTTCCCGTGGGAACGTGATTTTTGTGAACACAACAGGATCTTTAAGCTTTGTGAACATTCAAGACCCTTTTAACACAAGTCCTTTCACGGTGGATTGGACAGCTGCTGATAATGGATGGGCTGGTCTGGAAAAGATCAGGTTATTGAAGAGCAGCCCGGACGGCAATCTGGTATGTATTGCTGTGCAGGTTTCTATCCCGGACAGTGTTATGAACAGAGGTCTTTCCATGCCGGAACCAATTGTCATTGTTGTCTGCAATTCCAGTGGCAGCGGGGCACGGGCAGTGGGAGTAACAACGGATTCAGGTAATGTTCTTTCTTTTGATTTTACTCAGGATTCAAGACTGCTGTACGGAGCAGGATTTCTTCCCTGCCTTCCAAATTCAGAGGCGTACTTTGCTTACTATCTGGGGGATGAGAGCAGTTCGCTTCGCCGGTTCAATGTGATCGATCTGGAAGAGAATGCAAGATTCAGTGCAAATGGACTTATTGGTGAGTATTTCATCAGCAATCCGTGGTCGGATCTAATTTCTGCAGGTGATGAACCCTTGACCTTAATGGCAGACATGGCAACCTTCTCGGTTGTTTTTGAAGACAGTACACTCATTTCACCTGTAGTAGAACAGTGGGTTGAACCTGACGCAGGGCTTGCAATGCTTGATTCACTCCAGATAATCAGGCTTGCAGACGGCACAGTTTTTGTAAATCAGGAAGCTCCGTTCATTATTCTCTGCAGATCGTCTGACGGCAATTACATATTTACCCGAGATGAAGGGGAGACCTTCAGAAGGGGAACAGTGAGCTGGTCAACCTTTGCAGAAGAGGAAACTACAGAGTTAACTGAACTGGCGGGGTACCTTTCAATCCTGGGAAAAGTTCTGCCGGTAGATCCAGGCAACAGCATAATTTTCAGAGCAGGTCGTGGTTTGTATTATTACGAGTTTCAGTAAGCAGGCCAGTTGGTATCTGTGTTCTCATTTTCTTGCAAAAGTGGTTGTAAACGATTATGATTCGGCTTGGTACAGAAGCTGAAGCGTTTGTAACACATTATTAAACATGCATTTATGCGGAGCCAAGTAATGAAAGCAGTAATTATTGCAGCTGGTTGCGGTTCGCGACTGGAGTCAAAACATCTTGGGCTGCCCAAGACTCTTATTGATATAGGAAGCACAAGAATAATTGATATTATTCTTAGTGGGATAGCTGACTCGGGTATTAAAGATGTAGTGATAGTAACCGGGTTCAATGCAGCTGCACTGGAAAATTACATAAAGAAGAATGCAAGAGATGATCTAAATATAGAGTTCTGCTACAACCCTTCATGGGAGCTTGCCAATGGGGTTTCGGTACTTGCAGCAGAAGAAGCTATTCCACCCGATGAGAAGTTTATTCTTCTGATGAGTGATCATATCTTCCAGCCTGAGATGCTCAAATTAGTAATTAATACTGAAATAGATTCTAATCAGGCACTACTTGCCCTTGACTTTAAAATTGCCGAGATTCCCGACATCGATGATGGCATGAAGGTAAAATGTAACAGCATAGATGGAAGCAGATATGAAATATCAGCACTTGATAAGGCATTCAGCGATTTTCAGGCTGTTGATTGCGGCATGTTCAAATTGAACTACAGCTTTTTCTCGATGCTTGGGGACAACATAAAAAAAGGCAGAGATTCTCTCTCGGATACCTGCAATACTCTTGCCTCCCGGGGCAGAATGATCGGTGTTGATATCAGTGATTTGAGATGGATAGATCTGGACACACCGGAAATGCTTTTATTCACCACTTTGATCGAAAAGATCACTGGTGATCCGGTGGATGTTTAGCTTTGATGAATATCTACTACTTTGCAAATCAGATCTACCAGTTGTCGTATGCGTGGCCGCTCTACAACGAGATCGGCGGGTCTTTTATCGTAAGAAAGCACAAGACTCTTCTAAAATTCAAACGGTACCTGCGAGGAAGTGTGACGCCTTCAAAGGGAATATTTCCTGGAACTCCCAAGGTAAAACGAAGGAAGCTCAAAAATGTTTCTGATCTAAGTGGAGTTATTCTGTCTCAATCAAATGCCAGAGTGCGCAACAATTCGGAGATATCCCGAAGTGTCTTCATTGGACACGGTACCGGAGACAAAAAATACGGAGGGAAAGCTCATACACTGGAGAGTTATCAGTATCTTTTTGTATCCGGCCCCAAACACATGGCAAAATTAGCAGACAGCGATCTTCATTTCCCGGAGAAAAGTCTGATAAAGATAGGTAACCTCAGATTCGATGACTATGTTAACGGCAACATCTCAAGGGAAGTTGTAATGGACAGAATTGGGATTCCCCGGAAAGACAGAGGAAGAAAAACCGTGTTGTACGCCCCTACATGGCAGGATGGAAATGGAACACTGAATCGTTATGCAAAGCGGTTCTGCAAAGAGATAACTGCTGAGCACAATCTGATCATCCGCCCGCACCACTTCGATTCCCACAAAGTACCTGCACTTAAGCTCTGGGCAAAAATGAACGGAATAAAGAGGGTATATTTTTCCAACTCCAACAGGATCACAAAAAGCGATACAATGCACGATTTTCTGATTTCTGATGTTCTTATAAGTGACACATCCTCTGTGCTTTACGAATATCTGATAACAGGGAAACCGATCATTGTGGCTAATACCGATTTCAGCGGTTTGCACAGCATGCCTGACGGTCTGAACATAATGACAATTGCAGATACTTTTAACGGACGAGAGAGCATTCTGGATGTGGTGAACAGGAACCTGTCAGACGGATCAGCCAGCTGGAAATACACCGAGATGCTGAACAACTGTTTCTATTTTAACGATGGAAGCTCTGTAAACAGAGCAGTGGACTTTGTGAACAGTATAGCCAGTGAGCTGAAACAATGAAGAAAATTCTATTTGATCTGAAGAAAGAATATTACTTCAATTCTCTGCATCCTTTGTACAGGGCCATGGCAGATGATCCTGAATATGACTTGTGGATCAGGGCAGGAAAGGATCAGCACCGTTTCCTGGGTATTTTTCTTGTTTCAAACAGATCTAGAATTGAAGATGATCTCAGGAGCAGAGGTTTCCAGATAACAGACAGAACAAAGGGATTTGATGCGATCGTATGCGGGGATGCACTTAAGAATCCGGGGAAATACGGCGACGTGCCCAAGTTTCACCTCGATCACGGTGTGGGGATCAAAACACTAAGGATCAGAAACATAGCCAGACAGAAGAATGCCCGCTATCATGTCTTTCTTGAGGGTCAATACTGGTATGATTACATAAAAAGCATTGGGCAGTCTGAGGTTGCCGATTTTCATATTACAGGTTTACCCAAGCTCGATCCATTTTTTCAGCCCGGGTATTACAACAACACGGCTTTTATAAGCAAACTTGGGTTAGATCCTGAAAAGCAGACTGTTCTGTTCGCACCGTCATACAAACCAAGTTGCATTGATCATATTGGCCAGGGCATTCTGGAGCTTCTTTCAAAATACAATCTTGTTGTAAAATTACATCCATATTCATGGGGGGGAAAGTACGCTCCTCACTCTCAGCACAGGTTGTATCAGGAATTAGCGGAAAAGCACAGCGATCTCTTTCTGGTTCCGGGCAGTGAGTATGATATCTACCCGTATCTTTCCATCGCCGATACTCTCATAAGCGATACATCCAGCGTTGTTAACGAGTTCCTGGCTCTTGGCAGGCATGGTGTTATATACCTGCTGCCTGATTCAGACCTAAGACATTCTGACGGAATGCCTGTGCTTTCAATTGACCCTGCTGAATGGCTGAAGGGGGCTTTCCCGCATATCTCATGCCCTGAAGACCTCATTGAAGCAGTAGAACTGGCTCTTGCACCAACAGAGAAGATGAAGATCAAACTGGGGGAATACAGAGAATATTTCTTTACCGGTCTGGATGGTAACGCTTCCAGAAGGGTAAAAGAGGCCATTGATTCCATCTTGAAGATAAAGGAGTAATCGCACGCATGTCAGGTAGTTACAAAATAGCATATTGGCTTCGTACCGACATTCAGCATTTCGCCCACATTCGTCCGATCTACGACAACCTGGGTGGTATTATTCTTACAAAGAACCCTGCTATTTACAGTTATCTGAAGGAAAGATTTCCATATCTTGATAAAGATCTTCTTCTGGTCAGAAATTCTACAGAAGCAAAGAAGCACATGAACAGGCTGGATATCAAAGTTGTTGTGTACACCGGATTCCAGATGATCTTCTGGGGGTATTCTGTACAGGTATTTCACGGAGCATCTGATAAACACTACCTGCTTGAGCACAAGCGTATTCTTCTTTATGATCTTCTGCTTCTGCCCGGTCAGAAACATATGGACAAAATACTAGGTACATACGAACTTAAGCACCCGGACAGGTTCAAGATAGTAGGATACCCCAAATTCGATAAACTGGTAAACAGATCAATTACGGCTTCTCCGTTATTCAGCAACGGGAAACCGGTAATTCTCTATGCACCTACATGGATCACCAGAGGTTCCGGCTCCAGGCTGAAGTTTTCTTCTCATGGAGAGAGTTCACTGCCTTTATGGGGGGAAAGGATCATTCGTGCGGTTGTTCCTCACTATAACCTGATCATAAAGTATCATTCAAGAATATATGACGCTCACAAAGATATTTACCGTGGTGT
>JAOZLN010000094.1:0-494 GCA_029934845.1 Candidatus Sabulitectum sp. | reverse complement strand
GTTGAACAGTGCATCGCAGAGCTTGGTGCAGAAGATACTGTAAAGGTCGTTCTGGATTCAGATATAACCAAGTATATGTATCAGGCAGATCTAATGATCTCTGACATTTCCGCAGTGTGCTACGAGTGGTTTCATACTAACAGACCAATTCTGTTTGCCAATCCAGCACCTGATTATTACAGACCATCTTCTGACGGATTATCAAACACCTACGCATGGCAGGCAGGTGATGTTCTTTACAAAGAAGAGGATATTCTTTCTGCTATTAGAAGTAATCTTGCTTTGGACAAGCACATAACTGTTCGAAACAAGCTTCTGAACCACTCTTTTTACAAGCCTGACGGGAAAGCCACTGCAAGGCAGCTGTCTGAAATAGTTAAACTTTATAAGCGGGTAAAGAAGTACAGCAAGTTAAGAATGGTTCTTCACAATATTGCAGTATTCATAAAGGACAGTATACGCCACGCAGCCAGGAAAATAAATAAACGCTGACT
>JAOZLN010000093.1:239-8536 GCA_029934845.1 Candidatus Sabulitectum sp. | reverse complement strand
CAGAAGAACAAAAGCAATGCCGTACAGAAACGGCACTGACTCCTCCAGGAATCGCAGAGGGAATATTGAGGCTCCAAAAAAAATGGCAACTCCAGCCAGCGTAAAGAAAAGCTGATGAATAAAAAGACTTTTCTGAGATCCGGAAGCTGAATAAACATTCAGCAGTCCAATAACAAGAAGAAGAAAAAGCGAAACAATAAACAGCCAGTCTGCTCTCTCATTCTGCTTCATGGTAGATCTCCAGTATCTTCAGAATAATCCCTGCTGCCACTGGCCCGGCCACAGCTCCTCCATGCCCTCCATTTTCTATAATAACAGCAAAGGCTAAAGGCATCGGTTCCTCTATGTACCCGTTAACCCATGCGTGATCTTCATTGGGTCCGCTCTCGGCTGTACCTGATTTTCCAAATACCTGTACAGGCAGATATCCCATTGATCGGTGCAAAGTACCGCGGTTTGATTCTACAACCTGCCTCATGCCCTCCCTGACGATCCTGTAGGTTTCCTCTGAGGTGTTTGTCTCCCAGGTTGCATCTGAGAATGGCTCATTCTTCAATACTGTCAGTGGTGGAAGTTCTCCGCCTGAAGCTATCAATGCCGCAGTAACGGCGATTTGAAGAGGTGTAGCCAGCACCTCACCCTGGCCTATAGAAGCAATCATCAAATTACCCAGCCCCCATCCACCCTGACCAAACAGATCGTTCAGCAATTCCCTGGTAGGCAGCGTACCCGAAGCTTCACCCGGCAGAATTCCCGTTACAGGCTTTCCCATCCCGAATCCACCTGCAAATTCAGCCATTTCATCAATATCTCCCAGCATGCTTGTTCTGTAAAAATATGTGTCGCACGACTGGGTAAGTGCCCCGATAATATTCAACCTTCCATGGGTACTCCAGCATCTGAAATCACTTCCAGCAAAATGGAATGTGCCGTAACATGGGTCCGGCATTGTGTTTTCGTCCACAATTCCGCTTTCCAGCAGCCATGCAGCAGAAACTATCTTGAAAGTGGAACCGGGGGGGTAAGCAGTGGCCCAAGCTCTGTTCAGCAGAGGCTTCCCCGAATCTTCCAGTATGCTATTCCAGTACGCAGATGAAATACCTCCGATGAACTGATTTGTATCGTAGCCGGGAACAGAAGACAGAGCAAGTATCTCTCCAGTTCTGTAGTTGATCACCACCGCTGCTCCCGGGTGACCTGTTTCTGTTATCAGAGAATCTGCTGCAAGTTGAATTCTGCTGTCCAATGTAAGGTCTATATTCTCTCCCTGACCAGGCTCCACTTCTCCCCCCTGAAATCTTTCAACAACTCTTCCATGTGCATCCACAACCTCCCTTATAACACCATGCTCTCCCATGAGTCTCTGGTTTAGAATTCTTTCCAGCCCGGTTCTACCGGAAAGTTCACCCTCAAAGGTCCGGGTACTGTCAGCCAGACCAACATACCCAATCAGATGGCAGAAAGATGTACCAAGCGGATACCTTCTTCTGGGCAGAACATCCACCGACACTCCTCCCAGACGGTAAAGGTTATCTGCGATCCGTCCAGCCTCTTCAATGCTCAGGCCGACACTTATTTGTGTAGATCTGAAAGGATTCAATTCTGCAGCTGCCAGTCTAACCCCAAGCTCTTCCTGATTCATATAAAGAAGATTTCCCAGAAGCTCTGTATTCGCAGGATCAAACTCGACACTGACCATTGAAACTGTAAACGCAGGCAGGTTGTCTGCCAGTACAACCCCGTTCCTGTCACGAATAATACCCCTGGGAGCAGGAATTACAACAGATCGAATGTGATTTCTGGATGAAAGCTCCCGGTAATAATCGCCTCTCAGGATCTGAAGCTCAATGAGTTTCGCAACAAGAAGAAGAAAAACAAAGGAGGTGATCAGCAGCACTGAACGATACGGCTTTTCACTAAAAGAGAAAAATGATCTCATATCGTATCTCTGCTTCGTTTTCCGAACAGAAAGGGAATGCCCAGGTAGAAAAGCAGAGAGAAAAGGATTCTGGGCACAATAAGTAAAGTGGAAGAACCGAATCCGCTTCCAACAGGTCTTGCTGCCAGAAAAATAAACAACAGATCGGAGAAGAGTGATGCCATCAAAGCATTCATCAGAAAAGTCATTTCATGTGCTCCGGTGGTTATCTGCAGCATTCTTCCAGACAGAGCAATCCCTGAAAGCATGGCAAGAGAGCTTACACCGGGAGGTTGATGCAGAAGAAGATCTATGACAAAGCCACTCCAGAAAGCCCCCTCCAGTGACCAGTAATCCGATTCAGAAAGAGAAAGATACACAAGAACAGGAACAAGAACGGCTGGAGCCACCACGACTCTTCCCAGCGTTACCTCAAGAAGGAACTGCACTGCTATGGCCACTGAAACTATCATCCATCCCCAGAGATGGCTCTTCATTCCCGATGATCCTCGGATAAAAGGATAAGAACCTCGTCAACCCTCTCAAAATCAACTGCAGGACTTACTGCCAGAGAAAGGTCCAGCCCTCTGCCTCCCTCTGAAACGCTCACAACTCTGCCAACAACCAGCCCTTCAGGATAAACCCCTCCAAACCTGCTGGTAAGAACTGTCTCACCTACTTCCGGATCTGCTGAACTGTCTACATACTGAAGCCTGAGTCTTCCTCCTGATTCGGAGCCAAGAATACCAAGAGATCCGGTATTTGCAGTTATGCAACTCACATGAATCGCAGGGCTTGTGATTGGAACAACTGTAGAGCTGCCTGATTCAACCGAGGTAATAATACCCACAAGACCACTGCTGTTAATGCAGACTGCCCCGTTGTAAACTCCTTGATCCGATCCTCGATCTATCACAAGGTCTCCCCTGATCAACCCCTCTGATCGGTACATTACCCTTCCAACCATTGCTGTAACATCAGGCATCCTGGTGTAATTAAGCATTGAACGGTACAACCTGCTTTTTGCTGCCATCTCTCTTAGCTCCGCGTTCTCAAGCATCAATTTCACCGAAAGGGAAAGATATTCTGAATTTGTTGTATTTATGTCCGAAAAAAACAGTGACGCAAACCTGGATCCCAGAATTGACCCGCCGACACCAAGAACAGATGGACCCAGAAAAAGAAGAACTACTGCTGCTGCAATGTTCCATATCAGTCTTACATCACGATTTCTCATGTCAGTTGATCAGCAGTTTGCGATACCTGTATAGATCGGAGAGAATAATACCTGCTCCCAGCACAGTACAAGACAGAGGATTGTCCGCTATTCTGATAGGAAGACCGGTTTCCCTTGTAAGAAGAACATCCAGCCCGCAAAGAAGAGCACCGCCTCCGGTAAGCACGATCCCGCGGTTAACAATGTCTCTGCCCAACTCGGGAGGAGTTCTTTCCAACCCCTGCTGTACCGCCTGTATGATTGCGTTAACTGGTTGCTGAAGTGCCGCTCTTATCTGACTTGCCTTTACTATTGTGGTCTTTGGAATACCGTAAGTGGCATCCATTCCGCTAACCTCTTCTTCTCTGGTGTCTTCGTCCAGCATAGACCCCAGCTTTATTTTAACCATCTCTGCTGTTCGTTCTCCTATAAGAAGATAAGCGGTTTTCTTCATATAGTTAATTATGGCTTCATTCATTTCATCTCCGCCAACCCTGATGGAACTGTCTGCTGCTATAGAGTTAAGGCTGATCACAGCAACTTCTGTGGTTCCCCCCCCAATATCAACAACCATGTTGCCAACGGCAGATTCAACTGGAAGACCAACGCCCACTGCAGCTGCAAGTGGTTCCGGTACCAACAGAACCTCTCTTGCACCAGCCCTTTCAAGCGATGAGCGAACAGCGTTAACTTCAACCTCAGTGATTCCGCTCGGTACGCATACAAGCACCCTGGGGCGCATGGAGAATCGTTTGGTCTGAGCCTGCTCGAAGAATCGCCTCAACATTGCCATAGTTGCAGTGGCCTCTTTGATAACACCGTCTTTCAAAGGACGCACAACTGATATATCAGCACCTGTTCTTCCAAGCATTGCCTTGGCTTCCGTACCAACTGCAAGAACATTTCCAGTGTCTCTCTCCAGGGCAATTACACTGGGTTCTTCAAGAATGATGCCTCTGTCCAGCTGATGAATAACAGTGTTGGCGGTGCCAAGATCTATAGCCATTGCAGAAGAAAACATTCCGGTTCCGCTTGAACTGTCAGAGCCTGTTAACCTGGCGAAAAAGTTCCTCATCCCATTGTTTCAATCTCCCGCGGTAGAATAAGCATGTTTACTCTGGTAACGCAGGCTATATACTACTTGGCGAATCAGATGAAAAGGGGTTACCTTAAAAGGGTATGGCTTCTGGGTGCTGTGTTAACTGAAAGAAGTTAACGAATTGGAAGAGCAAAGCATGACTGCCAGAATCCGCCGTCAGTTCTTACTGTATCTACCGGAACAGGCACAACCATGTTCCACACCGAACTCTGCGGCTCTCTCTGAACATCATAGCTTCTTATCCGCGCAACTGCATTCACCGATGAAGAACGCAATCGCCATTCCATTGGCCATGCGTTGAATTCGTCATGCCATGAGGAAGCGGTTACCTCCAGAGAGAAATCTCCTGCATCAAATAAAGGAAAGATATCTGAATGTTTCAACGAAACCACAGCGGTGTCCGAACCTGCCCGGGAAAGAAAATACCATTGATTCACTTCCAGTGAAGATGTATCGCTGGAAGCAACCATTTCCCATTGAACAGGTACTGCGGGAAAACCGGTTCTGATCAAGGAAATCAGTGCGTAAGCATCAAGTAAACCACTTCCAGCGGGCATACCACCAGCAAAAAAGAAGGCACTGGCATCTTCCGGATAATAGATCAGGCACCCGGATGAATCAACAAGAAGTGAAATCAACGGCGACCCGTCGGGACCACAAAAATCAGCCCTGACAGCCGGAACGGACCTGGATGCCCACACGAGCAGGGGGCCTGAAAAAACCTGATTCCTGCCCTCTAGTCTTGCACGCCCTCTCACAAGAAAGTGATCAGTGCTTTCCCACTGCCATGAAGCGCGGGCGGCATAAGAAGAGACATCATTAGATCTGGAAACTATTCCCTGTACACAGCCGATAGACAAAAGAAAAAGGAAAAAGAAAAAACAGCTTCGCATTAGATGTTGTACTGTTTCTCCAACGCTATAATACGGTTTTCTGTGGCAAGCTCGCCTCTGTACAATTTCCGTCTCTTGAGCAATGGCTGAGCCTTCGCCTCGGGAACCTTTTTCAGCAAACTGTCCAGCATCTTAAGAGCCTTTACTCTGTCTCCGTCTTTCGCTGTTTTGTCAATCTGCTTAACAATATCACTCAATTTTGCCATTTGTGATCCTTCCCCTGGAAATGCATACCTTCATAAAACTGTTAATCCTATCTGTATCAACTCCGAAAGAACCGTCACACCATCCCGGAAGCGGGTGTTTTATCCCATGAAAATCACTTCCTCCTGTAAGCAGAAGATCGTGCTTAACAGCAGCGTCCTCCAGAAAGGAGATCATGGTTCCGCCCTGATCAGGATAGTATGCCTCAAGGCCTGCAAGGCCTGAATCAGCCAGAGAAGATACAAGTGCTCCCAACCCGCGAAGATTCTCTACCTGAATATACTTAGGATGTGCCAGCACCGGCAGCCCCCCTGCCTGCCTGACTATCTCGATAGCTCTGTAATCTCCCAGTCTCTTTCTGTCTACATATGCAGGCTTACCGGATCCGAGGTACCTGTTGAATACCTCCTCTGAGGAACCAACAAGCCCCTTCTTCACAAGAACAGAAGCGATATGAGGTCTTCCAACAACCGCATCGCCTGCTTCAGCAAGAACATCTTCCATTGTTATGTCGAAACCGAGTTCCTGGAATTTTTTGACGATAGCAGGATTTCTTGAATTTCTTCCATCAACAACATACTGCAAAGCTCTTTGTATTTCTGAAGAAGAATCGCAAAGCATGGAAAGATCTGCTCCGGGGAAGTAACCAAGAAGGTGAGCAGACCCTCCTGTGTGCAGATCCACGCTGAGCTCAACTGCAGGAACATAAAACAAACCGAGCTCCAGGGATCTTGCTGCCGCTTCTTTAACTCCGGCGAGGGTATCGTGATCGCTTATGGCGAATCCTTCAAGCCTGCATCTTGATGCCTCATCCACCAACTCGGTTGGTGTCAGCCTGCCGTCAGATACTGTACTGTGTGTATGAAAATCGCACAATCCCATATTTCTCCTTTCTTCAGGGTTTGAATATTATCATAGGACTGTCAAGTAACAACCAGGGTCGATGAAAGTTCAAAGAAGAGGGGCATGCAATGGATCACAAGGTAATGTACATAAGAGAGCCGGTACTGGGAACAATTCGTCTTTCTCTGCTGCAGGAAGAACTTCTTAAGACAGTAGAGGTTCAAAGACTGAGCTTCATTCATCAGCTGGGAACCACCTTCCAGAGCTATCCCGGAGCCCACTGCATGAGGCTTGCTCACGCTCTTGGTGTTTCTCATCTTGCGGGACGCATAGCAGGGCACCTCAGCGACAGAAGTCCAGATGAATACAACGACAGCTCTGATGCCACCAGAAACCTTGTGGAAGCCGCAGGGCTTCTCCACGACATCGGCCACACTCCATGGTCCCACACGCTGGAACCACTCTACCTTGAACTCACAGGAGAAGACCATATGGACCTGGTGGCCGACATGGTCACCGGCAGAACAATTATGCCTGTGCGCGGAGCAGGAAAAATTCCTGAGATTCTTAGAAAGCACCACATCGATCCCGAGGACGTTGCGGATCTTATCACAGGCAGATACACGAAAAAAGAGTTTGCTCAGCAGATGATCTTTGGCGAAGTTGATGCAGATATGCTTGATTATCTGCAAAGAGATTTTCACTTCACCGGGGTTGCATTCGGCCATATAGAAGTGGACAGGATCATCTCTATTATGGCAATCAAAGACGGAAGGCTTGTTTTCCATGAAAAAGGACTGAATGCCATAAGAGATTTTCTTCTTGCAAGGCTCCAGATGTACTCATCTGTCTATCTCCACAAGAAAACCAGGATCGTTGACCGTATGCTGCTTTCAGCAGCCCGCAAGAGTGTCGTTGAGCTGAAAGAGATAAAAGACTTCATGTTCATGACTGATGACGAGATTCTGAGTTTTATGGAAAAGGGATCTGCGGACCCGTGGGTAAGAGAAATGGCATGGCGGGTAAAGTACAGACAGGGCCTTTTCTCTCAGGTTTTCAGGATAGATTCCGTAACAACTTCAGAAAGTGATATTCATTTTCTGAACAGTCTTAGAAATCAGAACAGCACCCCGGCCAGGATCGCAGAGCTTCTGACCAGTGAGATCTCAGCAAAGTCCGGAGTAGATCAAGGATACATCCTGGTGGATCTTCCAATTGAAGCTGTTAAGATATCAGAAGAACGGTTCCAGAAACTGGATATAAGATTCCTTGACAGCAGAGACCGGATGATTCCCCTGGAAGATATTGATCCTCCATTCGCAGAATACATGATGAAAGCCAGGCCAAACAGAAGCCTGCTAACAGTTGCCTGCGCTCCGGAGTACAGACAACAGGTAAAAGCTGCGTGTAAGGAAATATTTGAGAATGCTGTGGAACCTCTGTTCAGACAGTGAGGAACAATCAGATCAGATCTCGCCGTCCAGTACTGTGGCCGATGTTACTGATCCGCATTCTCCACATGTGAACTGAAGGTGATCCCACATATCCAGAGAGATAAACCACTCGACTTTGTGCTTTGGAGGCCTTTTGATCTGACCACCGCAATCAGGACAATTCCATTTCCTGTTACAGTTCCTTCTTAAATTCCTGAGACTTTCTGAAAGAAGCTCCAGACAGGCAACATGCCCTTCTTCCTTTGCTATGTCTACAGAAGTTTTCTGTTGAGAATTTCTGTGATAGGCTTTTGCACCTGCAGCAAGAAGAAGCTCAACAATCGCAACAGGATCGGCAAGCTGAACAGAAAAATGCAAAGGAGCGTTGCTGTTGGTGTCTTCTGCACCGGGATCAGCTCCTGCTGCGAGAAGCAACTTAACATTCTCTGCACGACCGGCAGACACTGCCGAGTGAAGAGCTGTTGCCCCTGAAACAGTAGTAGAAGCAGGTTGAACTCCAGCCTGCAGAAGTGACTTCAGTAAAAAGCTGTCTGTAAGTCCCGAAGCCAAATGAAGCGGGGTAATACCTGTGGGATTAATGGATCTGTTGAAGTCACCGCCTCGGGAAGATATGTTCCGGAAAATTTGTGCAAGATGCCTGTTATCACCGGAAGATTCTGCCGCCTTTTTT
>JAOZLN010000093.1:0-229 GCA_029934845.1 Candidatus Sabulitectum sp. | reverse complement strand
TGTAATGATCAGCTGTCTTCCTTCGTTTGAATTCTTTCCCGACAGATCGTATCTGCCTGAAGAGAGTGCTTCGAGTTTGTCCCAATCAACAACGCTGTTAGCCAGCTCGTTCTGCATCTTCTTCAGACCACTAGTGAACAGTGCCATCGTTCCTCCATATTTATTCCGGTTCAGTAGAGTTTCCCCAAAGAGCGATTATGCTAATTTTTACAGGAAACAGAAAGGTTAC
>JAOZLN010000361.1 GCA_029934845.1 Candidatus Sabulitectum sp. | reverse complement strand
GTCAAACGGAAGCGTAATAATACTAGATATTCCATTGTCCCGCAACAATTCATAACGCTCAGCAGGGGTCGTAAGCCTCTTTCTCCACCCAAGACCACCGAATACCTGCCTGGGAACCGGTTCAAAGAATACAACTCCGCAATCGGGACCGGCACTTTCTATTACCTTCATGTGCCCCTTATGCAGGCCGTCAAACGCTCCTAAAGCCGCGGTCTTCATAACAAGGCTTCAGTGGAAAGAACCACTTTGGGTTGAAATATCCTGCCATCGCCAACCCCAATAGCCAACAGATTACCATGGGCATCCACTGCAACAGCAACACCTTCAGCATCAGAAGAAAAAGAATTTCCATGATGGATCCCCTGCTGCTGAGAAAGATTTACCACTATGTGCGTATATCCCCCCATGGCTTCCGCCATAGAAAGCATTGAAGACCTGCAATCGTTCAATAAAGATGCTCCACTTATATGGAAAACACCAGCCATGGTTCTGCGGATGTTGTCTGCAACAGCAGGAACACCCATTGCTGCTCCTATATCGCGAGCCAGAGCCCTTATGTAGGTACCGGAAGAAACCGTAACCTCCATTGATATTCTGTTCCCGGATAATTCTCCATGTTTCCAGTCTGAGACTGAAACTGTTCTTTCTGGCATCTCGGGTGTTTTTCCTGCCCTGGCAAGTTTGTAGCCTCTTTTGCCATCAACCCTTACAGCGCTGAATAGCGGAACCCGCTGCAAAAAAGTACCGGTGTATTCTGCAAGTGCAGTGGTTATGTCATCAGTGGAAATGTGAGAACAGTCCTCCTTCTTCAGAACCTCGCCGGACAGATCCAGTGTGTCTGTAAGAATACCGGTTACCATATCGAACGAATATCTTTTTGTATCACCGGATATGTAAGAAGCCAGCCGCGTAGCCTTTCCCAGAAGAACAACAAGAAGCCCTGTTGCATCAGGATCAAGGGTACCGCAGTGACCATATTTCTTATAACCATTTGCCTTTGCCACGGCCATAGCAGCCCGGCGGGATGTCACCCCGGCAGCCTTGTCCAGAAGATAAACCCCGCCAGTCACCTGTCAGTCGTCCTCCACTTGCAACTTGCGAAGGGTAGAAAGAACCTCTTCCCCGTCTTTAATCGAATCATCCCACTGAAACCTCAGGGAGGGTACAATTCGAAGATCAAGTTTACCTGCAAGATTTTTGCGGATAAATCCGGAGGCTTTCTTTAAAACCTTAAGAATAGCCGCAGATTCTGCGTCCGGCATATAAGAAGAGACATATATCTTGGCAAATGAGCCATCTCTTGTAAGTTCCAGTCGATTGATAACAAGAGAATTAAGCCTGGGATCGGCAACCTCCCGTTGAAGAATCTCAGATACAAGCATCTGTATTCTGTTGGCTATCTGCTCTGTTCTTCTTTCATTCACTCCAGTTCTCTCGCAATCTTTATTATCTCGAAGCTTTCAATTGTATCGCCGACCTTTATATCGTTGTACTTATGAAGTCCGATGCCACATTCGAAACCAGCAGACATTTCACGCTTATCGTCTTTATGGTGCTTAAGAGAAGAGATCTCGCCCTCCCACAGAACAACACCATTTCTCACAAGACGGGCACGGGCATTGCGCTTGATTTTTCCTGCTACAATGTAACAACCAGCAATAACACCGATCTTCGGTACCTTAAATGTATCACGAACTTCCACAGAACCAAGAAATTCTTCTTTTTCCTCTGGTTTAAGAAGACCACCAAGAGATTTTCTTACAGTATCTTCAAGATGATAAATAACGCTGTAAGTACTGATCTCTACACCTTCCTCCGCTGCGCGTTCCCGAGCCCTCTGATCGGGCCTGACCTTAAAACCGAGAATAACAGCATTGGAAGCGGCTGCAAGATCAACATCACTCTCGGTAATACCACCGGCGCCGCTCAAGATCACATTAACTCCGACTTCATCATTCTGAAGATTGGCTAAAGAATCAATTATTGCCTCAGCAGAACCTGACACATCCGATTTAATGATAACGTTAAGAACTCTTTCTTCGCTTGATGTGGTCTCCCAGAAGTCTTCAAGAGAAACTCTGGTTCTGGAATGAAGCAGCTTTTCCCTGGTAACCATCTGACGGCGAAGTGCAACTTTCCTGGCTTCCTGCTCACTTTCCACGCCTATGAATGAATCGCCTGCTGAAGGAACACCAGGTGAACCCAGAAGCTGCACAGGGTAACCCGGCGGTACCTCAAGGATCTGCTCATCATTTTCATCGAACAGTGCTCTGGCTCTTCCTGAATACTGCCCCGCAACAAAACAGTCTCCTTCGCGAAGAGTACCGTCCTGTACAAGAATGTTAACAATAGAACCTCTTCTAGGATCAATCCGACCCTCTAGCACTGTTCCCTTTGCAAGCCTGTCAGGAACAGCTTTAAGCTCAAGCATTTCAGCCTGGATCAGGATCATATCAAGAAGTTCTTCCACTCCTACGCCGGTAATTGCAGATACCTCCGCGCACTGAACACTGCCACTCCATTCTTCAACAAGAACATCATTCTTTGCAAGATCCTGTTTGATAAAATCCGGC